>CAJMRR010000027.1 GCA_905215835.1 uncultured bacterium
GAAGAGCACATTAAGTGTTCTTCGGCTCGTGCGGAACTTGCAGCGAGCAAAGGTAAGAACGCCCCGCCACATCGTTAACTCGCATGATGATAGCAAATACAACAAGCGAGATGCCTGCGACTTGCGGGCATCTCGCTTTATCTAAAAAGAGTATGTACAGGGAAGGCACGCTTCATTGGTTATGAGCTATCAAAGCCTCATGAAATGAACGATATACCCATCTGAGTTCGATCAAACAAAACCTAGTTCTCAAGCTCAGCCTGTTCAGCCTTGTTAGGGTCAAAGAAGAACCAAGTGAGCAGACCGGAAACCGCAATGCCAACACCATGGATGATAAAGTAGTTGATGATGGCCTGCTGGCTGTACAGGTAGGTAACGATTCCCGGAATAGCAGCAACGCCCATACCGGTGCTGGCAGCATGAAGCATTGCGCCACACCAACCAGCGCAGGCACCGCCGCAAAGAGCGAACAGGAACGGCTTGCCAAATTTGAGGTTCACGCCAAAGATTGCCGGCTCGGTAATGCCCAGGAATGCAGGCAGCGATGCAGCCATATAGAAGCCACGCTTTTTAGGGTTCTTTACCTTAAGACCGGTAACCAAGGCGGCGGTAGCCTGGGCCATAATGCCACCGGAAATCATGGCATTGAAGGGGTTGAAACCGGTGGTAGCAAGATAGTCAGTTTCGAGCGCAAGGAAGATGTGATGCATACCGGTAACCACAATCGCCTGCTGCGTTCCGCCAAGAATTAGTCCGCCCAGACCGAACGGCAACGCGATAACGAACTTCGCGGCAGCCAAAACAGCGTGTTCCACGGTCTGGCAAACGGGGCCAATAACAAGCATGCCAAGCAAGCCGGCAACAAGGATCGTAGTAAACGGAGTGATGATAAGATCCAGAACATCCGGAACAACGTTCTTAAGAATCTTCTCGGTCTTTGCAGCGATATACGCAACAACAAGAGCGGGAAGCACCGAGCCCTGATAACCTACAACATTCCACTCAAGACCAAACGGATGGAAAGTGATTGCCTCAACCGTGCCCTTAACCACATCATTCGGGTTAGGAAGAAGTGGGTTCACCAGCATGAGACCAAGGACGATGCCGATGACGGGGCTACCCCCAAACTGTTTCATGCCCGACCATGCAATAAGCACGGGCAGAAAGGTGAAAGCGGTTTTCATCAGAATGGTCGCGATCGTCAAAACGTTGGGGTCCATCTGAACGCCAAACGAGTTGATGCAGTTAATGAAACCGCTAAAAAGACCTGTTGCCACCAGGACGGGAATAACGGGAATAAAGATATCGCCCAAAATACGAGAGAGCTTCTTGGGGAGCGACATGCCGGCATAAAGGTCGGCCTTAATATCGGTGTTAACACCGCCCTGATTCTCGCCCGCGACAATGTCGTAAACACGGCTAACAAGACCGGTGCCCAAAATCACCTGATACTGTTCACCGGCGAAGAATTGGCCCTTGACGCCCTCGATATCTTCGATTGTTTTCTCATCGACCTTGGTCTTATCATGTAGCGTCAAACGCAGCCTGGTCGAACAATGACCCACGGCCCTGATATTGTCTACGCCTCCAACTGCAGCAACAATGCCGTCGGCAATGGCCTTATCGTCAGTTTTCATGATCTATCCCCTTTCAAGGAACTCAAAAACAAATAACTCCGGGTCGCATTACGGTCGAACAGCGGAACCATCCGGAAGCCTGCAAAGAAGCCAACTCAAATCCTTATCGACGGGAGGGAACTCTGCTGCGAGATTCTCATCGATATCCACACCGATACCGGGCTGATCGTTCAGATACACATAGCCGTTCTCAACGACTGGCATGCCCGGGAACACACGATACGTGTTCTCCTTAATGCTGCAGCTCCACTCTTGGATACCGAAGTTCGGTGAGGAAATGGAAAGGTGCGTGTTGACCGCATGCCCAATACCGGACATATCGCCAGGACCATGCCAAGCTGTGCGAACACCATTAACATCAGCGAAAGCAATGATCTTGCGAACGGGCGTGATTCCACCTGCCTGGCTGATGTGGAGGCGAAGATAGTCAACGCTTCGATTCTGAACAAGCTGCATCCACTCATGCGGGTTATTGATGAGCTCGCCCATGGCAAGCGGGCAAGTCGTATGAGCGCGCACCTGATCGAACCATGCAATTTGCTCGGGAGCGAGCACATCCTCAAGGAACAGCAGGTCGAATTGGTCCATTTGCTGCGCGAAGCGGATTGCCTCGGAAGGCGTCAAACGCTCATGGACATCATGGCACAGCTCGATGTCGTCACCAAACTCGCGACGTAAGGCAGTAAAGCCCTCAATAGCCGTGCGCATATACACTTTGGGATCATAGTATGCACCGGGTAGCGCATCTTTAGGTTTATTCTCAACAGGAACGTTTCCGCCATAGCCACCGATTTGAACGCGGATTCGATTCCAGCCCGCATCGACGCGCTGCTGGACCATATCGATTGCGCCCTCTATCGTCTGTGCATCGGCATGAATATACGCCGGAACAGCATCGCGGCATTTACCACCAAAAAGGTCATAGAGCGGCATGCCGGCCATCTTGCCCTTAATGTCCCAAAGTGCCATGTCAATGCCGGAAAGTGCATTGTTCCAGATCGGCCCGTTTCGCCAATATCCAGAAACATGTGCAGTCTGCCAGATATCCTGAATTCGCGCAGGATCTTTACCTAGCAAAAAGGGCTTCAGATAGCGGTCAACCGCATAGGCAACCGCCTCATAACGCTGCGTAAACGTAGCGCAGCCAACACCGTAGATGGACGGGTCATTCGTCTCCACCTTCACCACAACAAGGTTAATACCCTCGGGAGCAGTGCAGATGGGACGGACGTCCGTGATCTTCAAGGAATCCATTTCGTCCCTTCCCGATTCACCGAGACTCGCATTCGTTCGCGGTCTCGTTTAACGAGGCCAAGTGTAGGAGGCGAATATCCAAGAAAGACCTAAAAAGACGATATAGGTACATCGTCCGTGGTTGGGACGAATTCCCACCAGCTGGGAAATTTCCACAGCTCGTTTACCTGCGGAAACCTATCGATGCGCTCGTTTGTATTCGGAATACTTCAAGAACAAGATGCTGACGAGAAGAAAATAGGCGTCAAGCACTTCGTAACTATGTCCGCTACCAATCGGTAGGCTCTCGGTACCAACCAAGATGCTCTCATCAGCAAGATGAGCAATATCGTTATCCAGATAACTCGTCACCGCAATAAAAGGAACGTTTCTGGCTTTGAGATTTCGCGCAAGCGTAGTTGCATTATCGGATTGTCCTTTTAGAGAAAAGACGAAGAGAAGATCGTCTTGAGTCAAAGCGCCCGTAAGAGCTGCGGTCTCATCAACGCCTTCCACGACGTAGAAATATTCGTCACCAGCCAAAAACACGCGACGCATCTCTTGAGCAACCGCACGTTGGAGCGTTCCCGTGCCGTAAAGAAACACCTTTGAGCTCTGCTCAATAAGCCTGAATACAGGCGTGAAATCACGCGAAAGAAAGTCTTTGAGCGATTTTAAGACAATGGCGGTGTAACGATCGAGAACCGCAGCGTCAACTATATCGCGAGCATCAGCTTCTACTTCAGCCTTGAGGGCGTATTTGAACTCAGAGAATCCACGAAACCCTAGGCGCTGAGCAAAACGTAGAACGGCAGATTTTGATGCGTTGCACTTGGCCGCTAGATCAACAAGCGTCGGATTAGCAGCCTCATAGCGATGCATTGAGATATAGCGCCAAATGTCACGATCTATGTCGCCCAAATCGACGTAATGGTCACGAACCAGCTCGTCAATTTTCATCTCTTATCTCCCCTATAAAAGGCACTGCAACGCAAATAATAAAACGATAGCCGATTTATTCGAACTAGAAAAGAAAAAGTGCCGTCCGCAAATGTAGCGGGCGGCACCAATCGGCGAAAGATCGATTGTGAGTGCAGGCTTATCGATAAGACACAGACTGCTGCGAATCCTTGACCACAACGTCGTGGGCGCCGCCTTCGACGATCGAGGTCGAGCTGACCAGAGTCAGGCGCGCCTTTTCCTGGAGTTCGGGGATCGAGAGGGCGCCGCAGTTGCACATCGTGGACTTGACCTTATAGAGCGTGCCGCCCACGCCGTCCTTGAGGGAGCCGGCGTAGGGAACGTAGGAGTCGACGCCCTCGACGAAGCTGAGCTTCGCGGCGCCGCCCAGGTCGTAGCGCTGCCAGTTGCGAGCGCGCGCAGAACCCTCGCCCCAGTACTCCTTCATGTACTGACCATTGACATTGACGCGCTCGGTCGGGCTCTCGTCGAAGCGGGCGAAGTAACGACCCAGCATCATAAAGTCGGCACCCATGGCAAGGGCGAGCGTCATGTGGTAGTCGTAGACGATACCGCCGTCGGAGCACACGGGCACGTAGACACCGGTCTCCTCATAGTACTCGTCACGGGCACGGCAGACGTCGATCAACGCGGTGGCCTGGCCACGACCGATACCCTTGGTCTCACGGGTGATGCAGATGGAACCGCCGCCGATACCGACCTTGATGAAGTCGGCACCGCAGTCGGCCAGGAAGCGGAAACCCTCGGCGTCGACAACGTTACCGGCACCGACCTTGACGTCCTCGCCGTAGTTGGCGCGGATCCACTCGATAGTGCGCTTCTGCCACTCGCTGAAGCCCTCGGAGGAGTCGATGCACAGAACGTCGGCACCGGCCTCGATGAGCAGTGGCACGCGCTCGGCATAGTCGCGGGTGTTGATACCGGCGCCGACCATGTAACGCTTGTCGTTATCGAGCAGCTCGTTGGGGTTGGTCTTGTGGCTGTCGTAGTCCTTGCGGAACACAATGCCCATGAGGTGATCGTTGTCGTCGACGATTGGCAGGGCGTTGAGCTTGTTATCCCAGATGACGTCGTTGGCAACCTTGAGGCTGATGTTCTTGTCGCCCACGATGAGCTGCTCACGCGGGGTCATGAACTCGGAGACCTTCGTCTGGTGGTCATCGCGACTGGGACGATAGTCACGGCTGGTGACGATGCCCAGGAGCTTACCCTTGGGAGTGCCGTCGTCGGTAACCGGCATGGTGGAGTGACCGGTCTTCTCCTTGAGCTCGATGACCTGCTCCATGGTCATGTCGGGGGTCAGCGTGGAATCGGACTGAACGAAGCCGGCCTTGTGATCCTTGACGGCCTTGACCATGGCGGCCTCGGACTCGGCGCTCTGGGAACCGTAAATGAAGGACAGGCCGCCCTCGGTAGCGAGCGCGACACCCATGTCGACGCCCGAGACGGACTGCATGATGGCGGAAACCATGGGGATGTTCAGGGTGATTGCCGGCTTCTCACCGCGCTTAAAGCGGGTTAGCGGCGTCTTAAGAGAGACGTTGTTGGGGATGCACTGCGAGGACGAGTAACCAGGGACCAGCAGATACTCCGAAAACGTGTGGGACTCACCGGGAAAGAACGTAGCCATGTTTCTCCTTTTTCCATGCGACCGGTCGGCTGCAGGCCTCGTAGGACCCAGCCCAACCTTGGGCGCCCAATACTGGGGAAGTATCTTAACGCACTTTGACTGCTACAATGCATGATTTAAGAAGAGCACACGAGGGTTTGACGCAGGCTTTGCGTTTGCCCAGCAAACACTTTAGCGGGAAGACGTGGAGCACATGGAGTACAAGACGACGGCAAAGTTGGTCATTCAAGCGTGCGACAAGGAACTGCCGGGCGTGTTCGGCCACGGCTGCGTCTTGCTGCTGCAGGGCATCGCCCGCGAGCACTCGCTCAACCGCGCCGCCAAGAGCATGGGCATGGCGTACTCCAAGGCCTGGCGCATTGTGAACGAGGCCGAAGGACAGCTGGGCTGCAAGCTCATCGAGCGCGACGGCGCCCGTGGATCCACCCTCACCCCCGCCGGAGAGCGAGCCATAGCGGTCTACGAGGAGCTGCAGACCGACATCAACAACGTCATCGCCACCAAAGCCAACGACCTCATCGCCAGCATCAAAGAGTAGCCCATTTGGGACGGGGCCTTATAGCCACACAACCCCTTCTCATAAGTTGCGGTGAAATAGGGACTGTTTATGCGGTTAAAGCCGTAAATCAATCCATATTTCACCGCAACTTATGGAGTCGAGGATGATTTAGCTAGTTGCGAAGGGCATTATCTAGGGTGGCGGCCACGATCAGTGGGTTGTCAGTGCCGGCGAAAAGGCGGACGGTGCTCCCCTGTTTGCCACGTGGGGCCGAAAGACGCGTCGTTGCGCCGCCGGCAGGCGATGTGCGAAACTCCCCCGGCAAAGCGTCGAACAGCTCTCCCGCGCTACGCTCGATAAGGTCAAATTCAACTGCCGGGCCAAAACCATGCTCGAGGATTCCCGTTGCAACCGCATGGTCGGGATGCGAGCTCAGTCCGGGAAAGCGCACGTTGCGCACCATCTCGTTGGCGGCCAGATACTCGGCCAGCGCACGTGCGCGGTCGAAATGTGCCTGCATGCGGACATCGAGCGAGTCCAGCCCGCGATCCAGCACAGCGGCCTCGTCAGCAGGCAAATCAAGCTTGGCCAAGCCACAGCCCTCAAGCAGGGCATGCGCGCACTCGGCAGCGGCATCCACACGATGGCGCTTGAGCTGCGAGCGCGCCACCGAAGCGGCAACGAGCTTGCGCGGTGCCTTACCAGCACACACGCGGTCGAGTGCCTCGAGCGACAGCACAGCACCCAAGCGCAACGGATCGCACCCAAAGACACCAGCCACAGTATTATCCACCACGAGCAGCGCATGCGTCTCGCGAGCCGTGCGGCCCAAAGCGCGAAGGTCGGGCACACGCAGGCCAAACCCACCGATTGAGTTCACAAACCACCACAGGTGCGGCCCCTCGGCATCAAACGAAGCATCGAAGCCCTCGGACGCGGCAGCAAACGCATCGACGGACGGTGAGCCCACCAGCACAACATCGCAGCCATCAAAGCCGCGCGCAAACGCTTCAGCAAAGTCATCCGCAAAGACCACCAGGCGGTCACCGGGACGCACGATACCCAGCAGCGACAGAGCCGCCGGCACATGCGGGGCCGCAACAAGACGCGCCTCACGTGCGCTGGCCCTCAAAGTCCAAACTTCTTCAATCTTCTGTACGCCCATACGGCACCGCCCCTTCAAAACAAAAACCCACGATGCGGGTGTTCCCCGCATCGTGGGCAACGGCTGCAGTATAGCGCCGATATGCGACAAAACACCTAGATGTTGAGCGCGTGGTAGGTCACGCTCGCACCCGGAGCCTCAACGGTCACTCCATAGGCCTCGGGATAGATGCGCGTCGAGAACACGAGCGCGCCATCGTTCACAAACACCTCGACCGACGAGACATCGCCAACAATGCGCACGTTACGAACCTCGCCGACGGGCTCCCAGCGCACGGTACGACCGCAGCCGGCAGAAGCGCGACCCTCATCGGTAAATCGCATCTCAAAGTGCGAGAGCAGTTCGCCATCGGCGGGCACAAATGCCAGCTTCAGCTCGCCATCAACGGTCGAGGTAAACGCGCCGTCGACACCGTCAACAACAACGTCAAAGCAGGTATCGCCGGCAACCTCAAACGAGCCCTCCCCCACACGCACCGAAGCATAATGGTGCTCGATCTCGCGCGCCGGCTGCTGCAGCACCACGCCGCCAGCACCGGCTGTGAGCTCACGCGGCACCGTCATGCAGTGCTGCCAGCCACACGCCACGGTGGGGTCGTTGCCATAGGTCGGCTCATCGGGCATGCCCATCCAGCCGATTAGAATATGGCGACCGTCCTCGGCCGTGAACTCCTGCGGAGCATAGAAGTCAAAACCGGCGTCCCACAGGCGGAACTCGCCCAGCTCATAGGCACCGTCGCCACCGGTAATGTCGCCTGTTACAGGCATGTAGCCAGCAGCGTATACGTTGCCGCGGTCCCAACGACCGCCTTCAAGCCCTTGGGGAGAGAAGGACAGCCACTTCGCCGGTACGCCGCCATCCGCCTCAAGCTCAAGGTATCCCGGGCACTCCCACATAAAGCCAAAACGCTCGGGCGTAGACACACGGCTCTCGAGCTCCCAGTTCAGCATGTCCGCCGAACCATACACCAGGATCTCACCCACATCGCGCCCGGCACCCTCGCCGTGCATGGCGCAAAATCGACTATCGACATGCCGCCCGTCCACGCGACGACGGGCGCCCAGCACCATGTGATAACGCCCGTCCGCGTCACGCCACACCTTGGGGTCACGCACGTGGCAGGTCAATTCCTCGGGATAATCCTCGGAAGCCAGCACCACACGCTTTTGGCTGAACTCCCGGCCGGCAAGGCCATCAACGCTCTCCACATAGACGGTATCAGCGCGGCGGCCGGTATTGACGTAGTCGTACGTCCCGTCCGAATCGGAAAGCTTAACGTTGCCCGTATAAAGCACGCGAATGCGACCGTCCTCGGCAAGCGCGTAGCCCGAATACACGCCATGGCAATCGAACGGCTCGTCGGGCAGCAATGGGGCGCCAACGTAGTCCCACGTCATAAGGTCGCAGCTCGTCGCATGACCCCAGGCCTTAACGCCACCCTCGACATCAAACGGCGCATATTGAAAATAAGCATGGAACACGCCGCCTGCTTGGCAAAGACCGTTGGGGTCGTTGAGCCAACCCGCCGGCGGCATAATATGGAAGTGCTGGCCATACGCGCCATGACCGCACTCAGAGGCGGCAGCGTCAACAGCAGCAACCAGCTTTGCAAGGTCGCGACCAAGTGCATTAGACATATCAAAGTCCTAACGGATCGAAAGTAACAAGGCGCCAGAGGTTGGCACCAGATACGGGAAACGCCCGCGAGCATACAACCCGCGGGCACCCCTCAATCAAAAGCTCTTAGGCCTGCTCGGAAGCCTTGGGCTCGTCCTTGTACAGGACAAACGAGATGGCAAAGGAAGCCAGCGCGGCGACCGCAAACATGATCGCGTACTGCACGGGCTGGGCCAGGCACAGCAGAATACCGAAGATACCGGTAACGCCCGTGCCGGAGGCAGCCAGCGAAGTGAGCGCGCAGACCAAGGCACCGCAGCCACCGCCGATGCAGCCGGCGATGAAGGGCTTAAAGAAGCGCAGGTTCACACCAAAGATGGCGGGCTCGGTAATGCCCATGAAGGCGGACAGAGCCGAAGGAAGCGCAAGGCCCTTGATCTTGGCATCGCGGGTCTTAAAGGCAACGGCGAGCGCGGCGCCACCCTGGGCGATATTGGCAGCGCTAGCAATGGGCAGCCAATAGGTCACGCCGTACTGGCGAGCTGGCCCAGGTCGATGGCGGTGTACATCTGGTGGATACCGGTAACGACCGTGGGGGCATAGAACAGGCCGACGATAAAGGAACCGATGCCGAAGGGCAGGGTCAGCAGGGCCTGGATCAGACCGAGGATGGCGTTCTCGGCCCAGACAAAGATGGGGCCGACGGCAACAAGAGTCACGAGCACGGTCACGAACACCGAGACGAGCGGGGTCACAAAGAGGTCGAACATCTCGGGAACGATCTTGTGCAGGCGCTTCTCGAGGAAGGCCAGAATGGCGCAGGCGATGACGATGGGGATCACATGGCCCTGATAACCGACCCGCTCAAAGCTGTAGACGCCGGGGATGACGGTGACCATGGTCTGAACGCCCTCGGAGGCAACCGTGTAGGCGCTCTGCAGCGAGGAGTTGATGAACGCACCTCCGACGACGGCACCCAGGTACGGGTTGGCGCCAAAGGCCTTAGCGGCGGAGTAACCGATCAGGATCTGCAGAATACCAAAGGACGTTCCCGAGACCAGGTCGGCGATCTTGTAGATAAAGTTATTGGTGTCGAGCGCGATAAAGCCGTTGGAGGCCATAAAGTTGAGGGCGCTCATGATTCCCAGCAGCAGGCCCGAAGCCACGATGGCGGGGATGATGGGAACAAAGACGTCGCCGAGAACCTTAATGGCGCGCATAAAGATGTTCTGCTGCTGCGCCGCGGCCTCCTTGACCTCGGCCTTGGTGGCAGCCTCGACGCCGCTGAGCGCGATGAACTCTTCGTAGACCTTGTTGACGGTGCCGGTGCCAAAAATAATCTGGAGCTGGCCCTGAGCCTCAAAGACGCCCTTGGCGCCGTCGACGTTCTCGATGGCCTCCTTGTTAACCTTGGAATTATCGGCAATCACCAGGCGCAGACGCGTGGCGCAGTGTGCGGCCGAAACAACGTTATCGGCGCCACCGATGTTGTCGAGCACCTCTTGGGCTGATTTGCGGTAGTCCATGACTTCCCTTTCCTCCAACGGGCGCATGTGCACCCGGCCATCTTTGATACTTACACTGTAATCGTTTTCAGTTTCATTTGTCTGTAATCGTTTTCACATAGCGGTAAACGGTCGATAATTGACGGTGAAAGGTAGTTTTGAGAAAAACATAAGGGCTCAGAGGCAGACAGACGTGCCCAAAACCTAGACATTCATAAGCTGATGGCCGAGCTTGAGCGTCTTGAGACCGCGCTCCCCCTCCACGCCATCGAGCGCGTCGAGCAGCATATTGGTCGCCTCGACGCCACTGGTCAGGTAGCCGTAATGCACGGTGGGAATGCCGCCCGTCAGCGCGCGCAAAAATGCGTTGTCGCCAAAACCGCTCACGCGACACACGCCCTCGCCCACGCCGCGCAGCTCGTCAAAAGCGCGCAGGGCGCCGGCCGCCATAGTGTCGGTCGCGCACGCTATAAACGAAACATCGGGATCGACGGAGAGCAGTTCGTGTGCAGCGCGATAGCCCGAGTCGAGCGTAAATGACCCCTGGCGAATCAGGCTCGGATCAAGCACCGCGCCCGCGGCGCGCAAGCCGGCCTCAAAACCGCGACGACGGTCGAAACCGGCCGCACGGTCCTCATCCGTAACTCCGATGTAGGCAATCTTGCCATCCACGCGACCCGCAAGCGCACGACCGAGCTCAAAGGCAGCCTCGTAATCGTCGTGATAGACGCACGCCGCGCCCTCAACATTCTGGCCGATCAGCACGATGGGCACACGGCACGACTCAATAGCGCGACGGTGCTCGTCGGTGATCATGGTTGCCACCAACACAATGCCATCGACCGGGTGGTTTTGGAATAAATCGAGGTATTCGAGCTCGCAATCGGGGACGTTATCGGTATTGGCAAGAAGCATCTGGTAGCCGCGGCGGCCAAGCACCTGCCCGATGCCCGCCGTAATGCGGCTCACCGACTCGGAATTAATCTTAGGCACGATGACGCCGATGAGCTTAGTGGAGCCGGTGCGCAGCGCGCGAGCCTGGCTGGACCGCACGTATCCGGTCAGCTCAATCGCCTGCTTAATGCGCTCGGCCTTGTCCGCCGAGATATATCCACCGTTGAGGTAGCGCGAGACGGCGGCGCTCGAAACGCCCGCAAGCTCGGCCACATCTTTCATCTTTACCACGAGCACCCCTGTCGTTGAAATCGCTTTCACCATAATACCCGTGACGGCGCTTCGGATAAATCAATATCACCCAGGTCGAGCAAACGTCAGCGAGCGGGCAGCTGCCGTGGCGAGGTGCCGCGAAAGAGGAGCGAAGCGTACTTTATGTACGCGAGCGACGGTTTGAGCGGCAGATCGCCCGGCAGATGCTCGCGCAGCGTCGAGCGGTCCGGCGTTTGTTAAAACGCCGGAACATAGTTAGCCGTGGTACTCGCCGTTGTATTGGATCAACGTTAGGTCCTCAACACCATCGAGCGCGCGAATGGCGTCAGCATAGGGCATATCCACACCATCCGAGAACACCTCGGCGGCCATTTCGACCTTGTCGCCGCGCATGGTCTTGGACTTGACGGTGAACTTGGTACGCCCAAACGCGCGCACGATATCGTCGCCGGTGGTCTGGCCCGTGTAGTGGATGACCATCATGTACACGCGTGCCTTGTCCTGGTGGCTCGCAAAGCCGGCGATCATCACCACGATCACCACCGCCGTGAGCCCCACGAGCGCGTACATGCCGGCGCCTGCCGTAATGCCCGTGGTAATGGCCCAAAACAGATACAGCAGGTCGAGCGGGTCCTTGACCGCCGTACGGTAGCGGACGATGGACAGAGCACCGACCATACCGAGCGAGATGACCACGTTGGTCGAGATCGCGAGCGTGACCATGCAGGTGAGCACGCACATGCCCACGAGCGTCACGGCAAAGCTGCGCGAATACACCACGCCGGTAAAAAAGCGCTTGTACACGTAATAGATTAGGATGCCCATGGCGAGCGCCACGAGCAGCGAAAGGCCAATCTTGGCAGGGTCGACCTGGCCAAACGCCTCCAAGACGGAGTTCTTAAAAAAGTCCCTGGTGCTCATGGTCTAAATATCCCCTCGGTTCTCAAAATCCGATTCCCAGTAATTAAATCCGCGCAGGTAGGCGGTCTTTTCGTAACACAGGCAGTACTTGGAGACCGCCGTGAGTTCGGCCGCGCCCGGCGGCACCATATCGCGCACCAGCTGCGGGCAAAACTCCGTAAACTTGACCTCCATCACCAGCTTGCCGGGCTCCAGCACGGGCAGCACTGGCAAGGTCACGTCAAAGATATCGAAGCTTCCCACCGCGGCACGCACGTTCATGTCAAACGTAATGCGCACGGTGCCCTCGTCCATCACCCACGGTTCGCGCTCGTAGTCCACGATGGTCCGCGGGCGCATCATGTTACAGATGCACTCGATGTAGAACTCGCGACAGAGCGGATAGGGGCTCCTCAGCAAAAAGCCGTAGTCGCCGGCCAGAATCTGCTCAAACTCGCCGCGCGTGAGCGGCGCGTCCTCCTTGTAAATCCAGCTGCCGGACTTCTTTTTGCGCTCAAGCTTAATCACCTTGTCGCTGCCGTTATAGATGCGCACGCGATACTTTTTGCGCATGAGAATGCCGGCGTCTTTTTCCTCGTAGGCCGAGTTGCAATAGTCGTCAAAATACAGGCTTCGAATAGTGTAACCGCCCGCCTGCGCATGCTTGTCCAGCTTAAACACCGGCACCATGCGACAGGCAAGCGCGGCGTGCTCGCCCTCGTTAATGAGATATTTGAGCTCGTGGCGGTAACGCTCCTGCGTGGTACGCACAGGCGGGGCCGCCAAGCGCTCAAGCAGCGCGCTAGCCCTCCTCATACGTGTCCTCCACGACCTTACCGCCGTCTTGCACGTAAAAACACTTCATGCCGTAGTGCTTGCCGTCGTCAGTCACATAGTAGTCAAACGCATCTTGCGTATAGCCGTCGGAGTTGGCGGCACGCACGCGCACAAAATACTGGCCGGCATCGGGCGCATCGCAGGTCACCTCGGGAAGCAGCACGTCCTCGGCCTTAAAGACCACGTCGCTTATGGCATAGTCGCGCGCAAGCTCTACGGTGTAGCGAATGTCGCGCGCCTCAAAGTCGTAGGACGCATCCCAGTTAATGCGCAGCTTACCGTTATCGATCTGCGGCACGCCGATGTAGAACGGCATGGGCTTTTTAAAACTCTCGCGAAAGCTCTTGTAGTTCTCCTCGATCTCGGAGGGAATCGCCGCGGCGATCTGCTCGTATTGATCCTTGGTGACAGGAAGATTATCGATATCGGGCGAAGCAAAGACTAGGGATTCGGTAACCTCGCGATAATGCTTGATCATCTTGGTCAGGCGAGTCTCGGTCAAATACGAGCGCAAGTCCTTGACGGCACGGTCGAGCTCACCGCGGAACGACTTGCTGCGCAACGCGCGGTTAAACAGCACGTTGCCCCAGTAGTTGCTTGCACCGCGCTCCCAGCTCGCGTAGTCCGAAAACCCGGTAAGAGAAAGTTCCAGCTTACGCAGCATGCCGTCGTTATCCCAATCCAAAAAATACCAGGTATTTGAGTTGAGCGGGCTGTACAGATAGCAGTTGCGGTTCTGCGTATCGCAGTTGCCCGTAAGGATCTGAAACGCCAGCCAATAGACCAGGTTCTCGGTATCAAAGTAGGTGTCGAGCACGTCGTCGATCTTTTGCGAATCATCGTTGAGCGCATCGAGCATCTCGATGAGCTTGGTGTGGTCCGAATCGCCCTTGATCTCGAGCATGCCCTCAAAGTTTACCTGGCTGTAGTCTGGATCGTCGGCAATCTTAATGGTGTCCTCGCAGCGATGGAAATCGAAGTTGTTCACCTTGTACAGGTGCCCGCTCTTATCCAGGCCATGTGCCTTAAGCGCCGTCTTGTTGAGCTGCTCCACCTGCGTAAACAAGCCATAGTCCTCAAAGGTGTCGTTGGACTTTTCGGTCTGGTCGCACACCCACAGATGCACAAACTGCGTGCGCAGCCCCATCATCTGGGGAATCCCACGGATAAGATCGTAGGCCATCTTGTTGCGAAAACGCATACCCTCGCCCATGTGCTTGTTGAGCGCAATCGCGCGCTGTTGGCGCCAGGTACCCTTGCCCTTTTTGAGCTCCACCTTGTAATTCTTTTGCGAGTTCATGCTCGACGTCTGGCCGCGCACCTGCACAGTGGCATTGGGCGCTTCCTCGCCATAGCCAACCTCGCCGGCCACCGGGCCGTCTTCATCGCCTGGCTGCAGCAGGCCCATAACCTGATAGCGCGTCACGCCCATGTCGGCATAGTCATACACCGAGTACGTATTGATCTCGGCCCAGCTGTGGTCGGTGTTCTCGGAGCTGTTGCCGCGCGAGACCGTTAGGTACATGGTCACAATGCCCGAGTCGTCGTAAACCTCGTACAGCTCGTCCTTATCGCGCAGGTGCTTGGACTGGTCGGAGGCCTCGGCCTTTTTAATCTTGTCCTGCTTTTTGACCTTTTTAGTCGAGGATTCGTCCTGAGACGAGCAGCCCGAAAGCAACAGCGCGCCGGCAGCCGCCTCGATCAGGCAGCGGCGAGACATCAACTTATCGATCATCAGAACCTCCCCAATGTTTTTGGTACAGGCGAACCACCATACGTTCAAACGCACTGCGCGGATCACCGGCCACGCGCTTGTCCTCGTAGCGTTGCTCAACACGGTCGAGCACCCGGCCAAGTTCGGTAAACCAGCCCGTCTTGTCTGTCGCCACAATGGGCTGCTGGCTCAGGATACGATACGGCAAGTTGGCGGTATAGGTATCGAGCCGCAGCAGTGCCACGATAAAAAACACCGCTGCACCCAACAAAAAGCCAAAGCCGTAAAACTGCTGCGGCAAGAGCAGAGAAACGGCAGTCGCCAGCCCGGCCACACCGGCAAACAGCCCCGAGGCCAGCACGGCCCCCTTGTAGTCGGTAAAGTACAACAAGATGAGCAACACCGTATTGCCCACGGCATACAGGCCGTAGCCCACGCACAACGTGCGAAAATACCCGTGCATCAGGTTATTAAAGCCCAACGGTAGGGCCGACAGCACCGTGGTCTCGAGCGAGATGACCGCCGCCGTCACAAACAGCTGCTTGAGCGCGCAAAAGCGCAGTTCGCTGTTGAGCGTGGAGAGCATCTCCTCCTCGGCCACCACAATATCGCCCACCACGCCGCCGTCGTTAAACAGACTGTAGTAGTCGCGGTAGCGCGGATAGAAATTGACCTCGACTGAGACCACAAAGTTGACGGTCGTGACCAGGATCGTCAAAAACGCGATGAGCGCCGGCACATCGTAGTAGGGCGCGCCATAAAACAAGCCCTTGACCTGCACGCCAATAGGACCGGCCCAAATAATCACCAGGTGCGCAAAGAGTCCCAGATTGGTTAACAGGCCCGTGAGCGCCAGCGGCATAAACTGATCGAGCCACTGCAAAAAGGGCCAGGGGCTGCGGTCGCTCTGCGGAAAATACCGGTACAGCAGTACCACGTCCCAGGCGAGCATGACGCCGTAGCCCAGAGCAATTGACGCCAAAAGGCCCTCGACAGGCGGCAGTCCCAGCGCCAGCGCGGCCAGGGCGCACAGGCACGCCACGCCAATGGCAGCCGCAAAGCTGCACAGGATACCGCGGTAATCCTTGATGGCCGTGAGGTAACTCATGCCGTTCCAGTTGACGATCATAATGTTGAACAGCCACAGGCACAGCAGCCCCTGCAGCAGCGTGGCGCCCGAGAACAGCAAAAAGACGCCGTAGAGCACCGTGCCCGCAACGAGCATGATGGCGTTGGAGCCCCAAAACGAAGGCAGTATCTCATCCTCGCGCTCGGCAAATAGCATGTCGGCCAAAAAGCGCGTGACCGGCATGGAGAAAAAGCTCGTGAGCAAAAGCGAGGCCAGCAGTGTGTAGGTCACCATGCACACCAACAGATCCTGGTTGGCACGGCCCACACCCCACAGACCGCACAGCACCAAGATACCCACCTGGAGCAGCACGCCCAGCAGCATGGGGCCCGTGCACACAATGCCGGCGTAGCCGTAAGCGCGCATCGTGGCAAACAGGCCCTTGCGCCTAAACAGGCGCTTAAGCTCAAAACCAATTCCGGCCACCGGCTACTCTCCCTCTCTGGACAGGTTAAACGCACACGCCGTCTCGTCGTACAGCGCGCGATAGTTGGCGAGCATCTGCTCGTGCAAAAAGTACGTGGCAACTCGACGCTGCCCGCGCTCCCCCATCTCAATGCGACGGGCGCGGCTCACGCACATGCGCTCCATGGCATCGGCCAGGCCCTTGCGATACATGGGCGGCGTCACAAAACCCGCCACGCCAAAGTCGTCGCCCGGGGCGCCTTCGAGCAGCTCACGGCAGCAGCCCACCTCGGTCGTCACGCAGGGAC
>CAJMRR010000028.1 GCA_905215835.1 uncultured bacterium
CAGCGCGCGAGCCGAGGCGACCATGATGCAGTTGTCCCCGCGCACGATGCGTCCCAGTGCCTCGCAGCGCTGCGCCACCACGGCGTCGTCGGGCGCCTGCTCGCGCCAAGGGTAGTCCTTGCGCTCGGGAAAGCGGCACACGTGCGCCAGCCCCACATAGGCGGCCAGGCTGCGCGCAGCGCGATCGGCCGCATCCTCGCCACTCACAATGTAGACCGTCGGGCGCGGACGACGCGCAAACTGGGCCGCCGCCATAAGCGTGCGACCCGACTGCGACACGGCCAGCGTCACGTCCTCGCCGGCATCGAGTCCGGCCTCGACGGTCTGCAGCGCCTCGGCAGTGTAGAGCTGCGCGGCTATACGGTGAATGAGCATGCTGTTCCTCCGGCATCGCAACGCCAAAAGCCCGCCGGGGCAAGCTCGGCGGGTCGTACGTCAAATACATTGTCTGTCATGGTAGCGCATGGAGAGGACTCCGGCTCAAGGGCAAACCCAGCCCCGCAAAAAACGCCAGACGAAGATGCGTTCCGCCCTATCCCGCTACGCGCACGCTGGGGCACAAATCTGCCAGCGGACACTCGTCACACTTGGGTTTGCGGGCGTCGCAGATCTCGCGACCGAAGGTGATCCACTGATGGTTGACCGACTCCCAATACTCGTGCGGCAAAATCTTGAGCAGATCCTGCTCGGTCTTGAGCGGCTCCTTGGCATGCGTCTTGGGACTCAGCATCAGGCGGTGCGCAATGCGGTTGACGTGCGTGTCCACCGCAATGCCCTCCACGATGCCATACCCCACGTTGAGCACGATGTTCGCCGTCTTGCGTCCCACGCCCGGCAGCTTCACGAGTTCCTTCATGTCGGCCGGCACCTCGCCGCCATAGTCGGCGACGATCATCTGCGCGGCCTCGACGGCATGTTTGGCTTTGCTCTTGTAGAAGCCGAGCGACTTGATGGTGTCTGCCACGTCAGCCACGCTCGCCCCGGCCATGGCCTCGGGCGTGGGCCACTGGGCAAACAGCTGCGGCGTCACCTTGTTGACCTGCGCGTCGGTCGTTTGCGCCGAGAGCAACACCGCGATCAGCAGGCGGAAGGGATTCTCGTGGTCCAAAAAGCACTCGACCGGGCCATAGCGACGGTTGAGGCGCTCACACGCCTCGATGGCGCGCTCGCGTTTGGCGGCATTGGTCTCGCGTGGCATAACGACTCCTCGGCTCAGCGGCACAATAAACTTATGGGCACAATTGTCCCACGTCCGAGACGCTTACGCCTCCAAGAATGCGCCGGTCTGACGGCTCCACAGGCTCCCTCGCGTACTCGCCACCCGCCTCGACGAGCTGCGCATGCGTGCCGTCCTCGACAATCTCGCCATCGGCCAGCACCACAATGCGGTCGAGCGCCGCCACGGTGGACAGGCGGTGCGCCACCACAATGGAGGTACGGCCGCGCATCAGATTCTCGAGCGCCTCCTGCACCAACGCCTCGGACTCGCTGTCGAGGGCAGAGGTCGCCTCGTCGAGCACCAGAATCGGCGCGTCGGTTAGGATGGCGCGGGCGATAGCCACGCGCTGACGCTGGCCGCCCGAGAGCTTGACGCCGCGCTCGCCCACCATAGTGTCAAAGCCACGGGGCAAGCGGTCGATAAACTCCAGGGCGTTGGCCAGGCGCGCGGCCTCGCGAATCTGCTCATCAGTGGTGCCGGGACGACCGTAGGCAATGTTTTCGCGAATGGAGCGGTGGAACAGCAGTGCCTCCTGCGGCACGTAGGCAACCTGGCGGCGCAGGCTCTGCTGCGTGCAGCGCGAGACATCCTGACCGTCCACGAGCACGCGGCCGCCCTGGACATCGTCCAGGCGCAGCAGCAACTTTGTGAGCGTCGTCTTACCCGAGCCCGATTTGCCCACCAGGCCCACGCGCTGGCCCGCTGCCACATGAAGTGTCAGGTCATCGAACACGCTCTCGCCCGCCGCAGCGTCACGGTACGCAAAGCTCAGGTGCTCAAAATCAATCGCGCCCTCGGTCACTTTGAGCTCAGGGGCGTCCGGGTCGTCTGCCACCAAACGTGGCTCGTCCAGCACGCGCGTCATCTCGGCCGCATCGCCGAGCGCGCGGTTGATGCGCTGCATCATGGAACTCACGTAGTTCAGGCGCATGGTGAGGTTATAGGTGTAGGTAAAGATCATGACGAGCGAGCCGGCCGAGATGCCAAACCACGCGTTGCCGCCCGCCACGAACACACTCACCACGGCCATGGTGATGACGATAAGGCCCGAGGTCGTAAAGTTGCGCTGCATCATGGCGTGCATCGAGACCGTTTCGGCGTCGCGCGCGGCACGATCGGCGGCGTCGAACAGATCGCGCTCAAAGTCCTCGCGCCCACAGGTCTTGACGGCCAAGATGTTCGTGACCGCGTCGGAGAGCACGCCCGAGAGCTTGTTCTGCGCGGCGGACGTCGCGGCCGAAAGCGGCATGATGCGCTTGTACATAAGCCAGACAAACGCAATGTAGACGACCATGATGCACACCAGGATCACGGTAAACGTCGGCACCACCGGGGCGAGCGCCGCCACCGTGCAGATGACCGAGGTGATGGTGGGGATGAGCGAATACACCGTCACGTCGACCAGCCCCGTATAGCCGCTCATAAAACGGCTCGTCTGGCTCACGAGCGATCCGCCAAAGCGGCTGGTGTGAAATGTCATGGATTGATTGGAGAGCGTGTCGAAGCACAGGCGCGCCAGGTGATAGTTGCCCGCAATCTCGAGCTTGTAGACGGTGTAGTCCTGCAGCTTGGAGAGGATTTGGCCCACTAGGTTAACGAGCACGAGCGCCAGAATGTAAGGACCAAAGACCTCAAACACCTGGTCGCCTGCCACGGGACCGGCCTGGACGCGGTCGACGATGAGGGCCATCACATAGGTGTTGGCAAACGTGAGCAAAAAGATGTAGCCCGCCGACGAGAACACCGAGAGAAAGACGATCAGCGGCTGCGTGCGCGTGACGTCCCAAAAACGCTGCAGCGTGCGACGCACGGTGGAGCGTTTGAGCGGACTGGTGTTTCTCTGAGACATGGGCTTCCTTTCGCGTCTGATAGGGCGAAACGCCATTGTTGCACACTAAAGCGCACTTCAGACAAGCGCGATGCGAAAAGCGCCCGCGCCGTGCTCGTACAGGCGCACAGCCGTCAGATGCAGCTAGTCCTCGTCTTTTTGGCCTGCGAGCAGCTCCGCGGATGTGAGTCCCAAGATCTCATCGGCTTGGTTGGCGTCTTCCAGCGCGTCGATGTCCTTGAGCTTGCGCTCCATGACATTGGTACGCGTGGTGATGATGCCCTCAACCGTTTTGCCCGCGGTCTCGATCTGCTGCTGGGCGCGGCGCAGCGCCGCCTGATAGCGTGGCAACTCGGCCTTGACAGCAGAGAGCACGCGCAGTACGTCGTCGGTACGTTTTTGCAGCCTAAACGTCTGGTAGCTCATCTGCAGGCTGTTGAGAATGGCAGCCATGGTGCTGGGACCGGCTACGTTGACGTGATAGTCGCGGCCCAGGGTCTCGATAAGCCCGGGGCGGCTGACGACCTCGGCGTACAGTCCCTCAAACGGCACGAACAGAATGCCAAAGTTGGTCGTCGCGGGCACGCTCAGGTACTTTTCGCAGATGTCCTTGGCCTCGCGCTTCACCATCATATCGAGCGTCTTGCGTGCCGCGGCAACGGCCTCCGCATCGCCCGACTCCTGGGCGTCGAGCAGATGCTCGTACGCGTCGCCCGGGAATTTGGAGTCGATCGGCAGCAGCACGGGATCGCCCTCGTCCACCGGCAGCTTGACGGCAAACTCAACGCGCTCCGAGGCGCCGGGCTTGGTGGCGACGTTTTCCAGATACTGGTCGGGCGTAAGGATGTCCGTCAGGATCGCACCCAGCTGCACCTCGCCCAAAATACCGCGCGCCTTCACATTGCCCAGCACGCGCTTAAGATCGCCCACGCCGGTGGCGATGGATTGCATGTCGCCCAGGCCCTTGTACACGGCCTCGAGCTGGTCGCTCACCTGCTTAAACGATGCCGACAGGCGATCGTTGAGCGTGCGGGAGAGCTTCTCGTCCACCGTTGCGCGCATCTGATCGAGTTGCACGTTGTTGTCTTTGCGGATAGCACCCAGCTGGGCATCGACCGTCTCGCGCACCTTGTCCAGGCGGTGCTCGATGCCCTCGCGGTTGGCACCGAGCTGTTGGGCCGTCTCGCGGCGCAGGTCATCCATCCGGTCACCAGCTTGCGAAAACTCACGTGCGATGGTCAGGTAACGTTGCTGCTCCACGGCCGCATCTGTCGTCTGCTGCTGCGCGATGGCATTGGCCGTGCGGCGAGTTTCGGCCAGCGCGACGTTCAGGGCATCGAGCGCGTTGTTGGCCTGCTCGAGTGCTGCCAGCGTTTCCGCGCTACTGTCGCCACGCCCCCGCAACTCGGCACGCAGGCTCTTGAGCTGGAGGGCGCAAGCCACAGCAACCCCCACCGCCACCAAGGCGATCGCAACAAGCACAATATCAATAGCAGACATAAACTCCGCCCAACAAACCCAATCGAGCACCAATCAAAACCGCGATCAATCTTACCCCGCCACACGCACGGATCACCCACTGCCTTGCAGACAAATTTCTCTTAGAGCCGCGGACGCTAAAACGCTAGCTCTCCCAGCCGGTGCGGATTGTTGTTATGACATCGCCTAGGCGCTGGCCGAGGGCTGACAGATGTTGGAGCACTTCACTGGGCGAGGCGCCGTTGAGGATGCAGGTGAGCGCATACGAGACCAAGAAAATCGCCGCGAGTCCTAACGGAATGAGCACGATCATCGCCAATGTACGCAGGCGCTGGCCCACGCGGCGGCGACGCGTGCGGCGTTTGTCGAACGCAAGCTCCTGCGCATATGAATCTTGTTGTACGGAATAGTTCTCTGGCGCCGATCCACCCGCAGGCGAAACCGCGGGTGTAACGTTTTGCGCAGGGAGCTGGGCGGCTACCCCTTGCATTTGCATCTCCATGAGTCGTTGCTGCTGACGCAGCATGCGCTCAGCTTGCTGCTGCGGAGTCTCAAGAAACAGATCCATGCTGGCCTCCAAAATCGGAGCATTCGACGCTTACGACCAGCATCCCGCACCGCCATGACCGCGACAACGCAATCGCCGGCAATAGCCACAAAGTTTCTTTTGCTCAAAAGCTGTCGAAAAGCTCAACAACTCCCCTACCAGCACTTTCTCTGAGCTTTTTTCGCCAGCAATCTTTCGGCCTTCCACCCTTACGCCAACTGACCAAAATCTAACCAAAAGCTTGACGGAAATTGTGGAGACCGGGACCCCACACAAAAAGTGCCGCCCCAAAGGGGCGGCACACAAACTTATTATCAGCTTTTCTGTAACGAGCATGCGACGACTCAACGCCGGGGCGCAGGGCGGGGAAACCTTTGCCTCGCGCGACCCTGCGAAGCCGTGAGCGAGAGGGGAAGGTTTCCCCGCCCTGCGCCCCGTGGTCGGTGAGAACAGACTACATGCCCGCGAGACCGCGGGCGGCGGTGGCGCACAGAAACGCCAAGGCTAGAATCACGAGCGAGCCCGCAATATCGGCCACCACGCCCGCAAAGCGACGCTCAAACAACCAGCTCTCGAAGTGCGGGGCAACGTTGCGCCAAACACGCCACAGCAAGATGCCCATACCGATGACGCCCGGGATATTGAGCAGTAGGATCTCGGAGCACAAAAGACCGATCAGGTTACCGGCGGCAAAGCCCGCATCACCCTCGCAGTATTTGCGGTAGACCATATACAGCATGTACGCCACAAACGGCTGCAAGCACGCAGAAATAAACGAGACCACCATCGAGGGGTCCTGCGAAAAGACCTCGGTGAGTTTATCGACACTCGTGGCGTCCTTCGAAGCCAAGAATAAACCGATAACCACAAGGGGCACCACGCCCAAAATTACCTCGACCAGAGTAAACAACTTGGCAGTCAAATCCTCACTAGCCGAATTCAAATGAGGCGCCCACTCAGGATGAGCATGCGCGCCGACTTTCTTGTCCTTCTCGGCACGATCGGCCTTTTTACCCTCGGCAACCCGACGACCAGGATCCTTGCGAGTTCCCGCCGCAGCAACCCGAGCCCGAGACTTCTTGCCCATAAAAAACACCCCATCAGGTAGTAGATAAACTAAAAGTCGCCACCCAGTGTACCCCCTAAACAACGGCGCCGCCCCAACCCGGAGCAAGCCCCGTCAACCAAATAACCGAACCATCAACCAAATGGCCGCAACCCAATCCCTATACAAAACGTGCCGCCCAAAAGGGGCGGCACACAAACTTCTAATCAGCTTTTCTGTAGCGAGCACGCGACGACCCAAAGCGGGCCGGGAGAGCGGGATTACCTTCCCTCAACGCGACCCTGCGGAGCCGTGAGCGGGGAGGGAAGGTAATCCCGCCCTCCCGGCCCAGCTCATGCCAGCGCCACGCGCTAGTAGTTCACCACCTGCTCCTCAAAGTACGCCTTGGGGTGGTTACACACCGGGCACACCTCAGGCGCCTCGGCACCAACGTGCAGGTGCCCGCAGTTCAGGCACTTCCACACCTTCACGCCCTCACGCTCAAACACCTCGCCCGACTCGATGCGCTCGACGAGTTTGTTGTAGCGCTCCTCGTGGGCCTTCTCGACAGCGGCGACACCACGGAACTTCTCGGCGATCTCGACAAAGCCCTCCTCCTCGGCGGTCTTGGCGAACTCGTCGTACATCGTGGTCCACTCGTAGTTCTCGCCCGCGGCGGCGTCGCGCAGGTTGTCCAGAGTGCCCGGAACGGCGCCGTCGTGCAGATACTTAAACCACAGCTTGGCGTGCTCGGACTCGTTGCCCGCCGTCTCGGCAAAGATATTCGAGATCTGAACGTAGCCGTCCTTTTTGGCCTTGGATGCATAGTAGCGATACTTGGTGTGTGCCTGGGACTCACCGGCAAAAGCAGTCTCGAGGTTCTTCTTGGTCTGAGAGTTCTCAAAATCCATAGGTGTACTTCCCTTCAACACGTGCCGCCCATAGGCTTTGAGCGACCTTGTCTTTAGGATGCCCTCAAGCCGCGAATTTAAACCTTACAATCCCGTTCTTCAGATTTGAGCGGGCTACACACTCAACCAACGATCGTCCTCGGCTCGGCAAAAGCCCTCGCGCTCCAGGTCAGCTAGAATGCCCGCGACAAGCTCGCACTCGACCGGCCCGCGACCGGCTGCCGCTTCCATCTCGTTAACGCCTGCAACAGCTTCATCAACCGTAATCCCCGCCGGCTGGCCATCGCGCGCTGCCAACAACATACGCACGATATGCGCGCGCTTTTGGCGACGCGAGCCCTCAAACTTGGACTGACGACTATAGCCCGCCGACCGCCTGGACGGATTGGGCAGCGTCTTTTTAAGATACGCGCCGTAATCCAGCAACGCGTAATACCATGCGCGCGGCGTGTCGGCATCGTCTTGAGGCACGGCAAAGGGCGCAATCTCATCCGCCGCCGCACCAGGGGCCGCCGGACAGGCGGCTTGAATCAGCGGCACCAGCTCGCGATCGGGAACGGCCGGCACATCGGGAAAGAAATGATGCAAAAAGACCGTGCGCACATTGGTCTCTAGATACACGCCTGGAAGATCAAACGCAAACGAACGGATGCCCTGCGCCGTTGCCGGGCCAATGCCGGGCAGAGCGACCAAGTCACGCGTCTCACGCGGAAACTCCCCGTCCCAGTCCTCTACAACGCGCTGAGCGGCCCCATGAAGCGCCAGAGCGCGTCGGTTGTAGCCCATGCCCTGCCAAGCGTCCAAAACATCGGAAGGCGCGGCCTGGGCAAGCGCCTGCACAGTCGGAAAACGATCGAGCCACACCGGCATGCGCGCCTCCACACGCGGCACCTGTGTTTGCTGCAGCATGACCTCAGAAAGCCAAATGATGTACGGATCGCGTGTGCGGCGCCACGGAAGGTCGCGATAACGCAGGACCCCTTCCGAACGAATCATCGAACGAAAGGGGTCCTGAATCATGACTATGCTCCTTATGCGGCGCTATTCCTCCCGGTAAGCGCACGCGCAGGTGGCGTACTCGGGAAACGCTTCGCGGTCGGCGAACTTGGGATCGACGGCCGGGAACTGGCGGTGAGCGACGATGTCGCCGAGCGAAACGGAATCGAGGTAGTCGCGCATCAACGCCTGAGCTCCGGCCCACAGGGGATGATAGCAGCACGCGCCCATGCGCGCACAGTCACCATCGGGCGCGGTGCAATCGTTCATAACCATAGGACCCTGAACGGCCTCGACGACCTGGCGGATAGTGACGTCGTCCGGACTGACCTTGAGACGCATGCCACCGTGGACGCCACGCAGGCTCTCCACAATACCGGCCTGGACCAAACCGTGCTGAATCGAGCGGGCAAACGAATACGGAACATTGACCTCTTCGGCAGCGGTGCGAACAGAAAGCAAACACTCCGGATCCTCAGCAAGCATCGCCAGCATACGAAGGGCGTAATCAGTCTTCCTCGATATGTCCATTTTTCCCCTTTCAAGGAATACGAACAGCTCGAACGAGCTCCGGGGCCGAGCTTGTGTCGAGACGCTAAATGACCGCCAGGACATCCAAATGGTAAATCGGATATCCACTGAGTGCCGCGCTTGGAGCGAAATGCATCAGATGCGGCGCACAGTGCAATTTAGTATAACCTAACCCCCTGTCTCGTAGAACAGGTGTTGCGCAACAAAGCTGTTGTTCAGACAGATATACTCATTAGATTTTACTTGCGTTCCCGAAGGCGCGGGGGTTCTGGGCGAAGATGCACCAGGGCGATCGTTCTATCAAAACAAAGTGCATCAAACGCAAAAAGCCACGTCCGAAGACGTGGCTTTAATTGCGTTGGCGGGAAGTACGGGGCTCGAACCCGCGACCTCCGACGTGACAGGCCGGCGCTCTAACCAAACTGAGCTAACTCCCCAGGCAGACGTTCGCGTTTGTTTCCGCTCGCGTGCGCTGCGGGGATTAGTATACACAGAAGTCTGTCCGGCGCGCAACAACTTTTTTGAAAAATTTTTTGGGGCCATCCGGGAGGGCTTCCGGGGCTGAGGGCGGGGGTTAAGTTTGCTGCTCTACAGTCCTGCGCAAGACGGAAAGCACATTAAGTGCTTTCCTTTGCGTGCGGAACTCGCGACAAACTTAACCCCCGCCCTCAGCCCCGGAAGCCCTCCCTGCCGTCACATTATTCAACCAGTTTTGCGGGCGTGCGCCGCTGCGCGGCTAGCCCGCGTGCTCCTCGGCGGGGTTGGTCTGATTGTTTTTGTTGAAGCTCTGCCTTTGGCTCAAATGGAAACGGGAAACGCATCTGCATCCCCCGCTTTTGTTGTGGTTACTCTAGGTCAATAAATTTAGTGCTTAGGATCTTGCCGTCTTTTACTAGCATTCTGGCCATGGTGGGGCCTCGGGTGCCTCTGGGGTAGCTGGCGCTGCCCGGGTTGAGGACTAAGCAACGGCCCACTTGGGCTTCTTTGGTTACGTGGGTATGGCCGTTGATGGCTACGTCTACGGATCCCACCGGAAGGTCTTCGCGGTAGTGGGCTACGGCGAATTTGAGGCCTTCGTAGGTAAAGAGCGCAAGACGGTCTACATCGGGACCGTAGTCGCGGTAGTAATCGTTGTTGCCCAGTACGGCCCGCACAGGGGCGATGGTGCATAGGTGCTCGTAGTCCATCTCTGACGTGAGGTCGCCGGCGTGGATAATCAGGTCTGCGCCCTCAAGCTCATCCAAGAGCGCAGGCGATAAATAGCCGTGGGTGTCCGAGATGATGTCGATACGCTTGGCGCTTGCACTGTTCATGGGATCCCTTCCGCAAAAAACGATTCGGCAGATACATACAAAAAAGCCCCACGGCTCCGCAGACGATGGGTCTACAGGGCTGCGGGGCCAGTGTGCTAGAGACTCAGAGCCTTCTTGAGCGGCACGACGCGGCGGCGCGAAACCGGCACGCGTTCGTCGACGCCCGTAATGCCCAGCTGGATGGCACCCGAGGGCACCGTCTCGACATCCGTGACGCACGCCAAGTTGACGATATAGCGGCGGTGAACACGGAAGAAGCCAAAATCGCAGAGCTTGGCCTCAAACTGCGCCAGCGAGGTCGTCGACAAAAAGCGATCATCGACGGTATAGATGCAGGAGTAATCGTCCTTGGCCATGATAAAGCGAATGTCGTCCACGGGAATGAGCACCTTGCGGCCGCCCTTTTCCACCGGGATACGCTCGATGGTCACCTTGCTGTCCGTAACCGGCTTGGTGCGTTGCATGACCTTCTCGATCGCGCGATCCAAGCGAGCTTCTTCGACCGGCTTCATCAGATAATCGACGGCATCCACGTCGAATGCCTCGACCGCATGGTCACTATACGCAGTCACAAACACGATCGCCGGCGGATTTTTGAGCTTATGCAGCGCCTCGGCAAGTTGCAGGCCCGAGGCACCGGGCATCGAGATATCGAGAAACACGACATCCACGCGACTTTCCATAAGCATCTCGATGGCGGAGCGGACGCTCGACGCCTCCGTGATCGTGCCGATCTTGCCCGTTTGCTCGAGCAGGAAGCGAAGCTCCGAGCGAGCCGGCGCCTCATCATCCACAATCATCGCACGCAGCATAGGGATAAAACCTTTCGTCAACTAACTACGCCGGGCATCCGTCGCATGACGTTGAGCCCGTAGCCTTTTATTTTACTCTTGAATGTCAAAGATGCTCTCTGACAAATCAAGATGAAGGAGCACTTTGGTGCCCTTGCCCGGCGCCGATTCGACACGCGTATAGGAGTGCGGCCCATAAAAGCGATGGATGCGCTCCGAAATATTGTGCATGGCCACACCGGCGCCGCCACCCTGGGGAGAGCTGGCGTCGGGACGGGCAGAGCGCTCGTCAAACAGTCTGGCGGCGGTACCCTCATCCATGCCCACGCCATTATCGGCCACGGCAATCAAGATTGCATCCTCGCCGTCTTGGTGAACGGTCACGTCGATCCTCAGGGCGTCGTCATCGCCCATACCATGACGCACGGCGTTCTCGACAATCGGCTGGATCACGAACGCCGGCACCAGCGTATCTTCCACGTCCTCGGACACATCGAACGTCGCAAGCACGCGGTCCTCGCCAAAGCGGGCCTTCTCAAAGATAAGGTAGCGCTTGGTCTGCGCGACCTCGCGCGAGACCGGAATAAGCGATCCCGAGTTGTCGAGCGTGGCACGATAGAACGATGAGAACTCACGAAGCAGTTCGCGGGCCCGCAGCGGGTCGGTGCGCGTAAACGATGCAATGGTGTTCAGCGTGTTGAACAGGAAGTGTGGGTTAATCTGCGCCTGCAGCGCACGCACCTCGGCGCGCGCTGTGAGTTCCTTTTGCACCTCGAGCTCGTGGATGGCGAGCTGCGTGGACAAGATCTCGGCAAAGCCCGAGGCAAGCGCGTACTGGGTACGGTCGACGGCGCGCGGGGTCTTGTAGTAGAACTTGAGCGTGCCGACGGTACGATCGCCTACCTTGATGGGGGCGATAATGCCGGCGGGGACTTGGTTGTGCGAGCCGTCCGAGCCCACGACATCCACCATACGGTTGAACGACTGCACGATGCCATGTTCGATAACGTAGCGTGTGGCAAGCGTGTGGATGGGAGAATCTGGCAGTAGTTTTTCCTCAAACTCTCCCGCGCAGGCAAGCACGTTGCCCTCGTCGGTGATGGCCACCGTCATGGCGCGCGTCTCGGGCAAAATGCGCCGGCACACCAAACGCGCCGACTCCTGCGTCAGACCGCCCTTAATGTCCTCGAGCATGGCCGAGGCCACCGAGAGCGTCTCCTCGGTGTACTGGGAGCGCACCGAATCGGGATTGAGCGTCAAAAAGATAAAGATGCACAGAAAGATGCACAGCAGCGCGCAGGCAATCACCGTGGCGATCGGCTCGATACCGGTCACCAAGGCAAAAATAAAGTACACCAGCACGCAAATGGCGCAGGCAACGGCAATGATGCGAAAGATTGATATTGAACTATCGCGCTGGGCGCGGCGGTCGATCATTCGGCCCCCTCCAGGATACTGATCAGTTGTGCGTCACGCCAAAGCCCGTCCATGATCTTGGGCCAAAAGCTCTGGAAACGCAGATAGCTTGCAGCGTTTTGGCGCGCATAGGCCTTTGCCTCGCCGATACCATGGCGCCAGATGCGCAGGTAGCCCTCATGCTCGCGGGTAAACACGCTGCGGACCATAGCGGTCTTGCGCACGCGGTCGTCGAGCTCGCGCGAAATCCACGGGCCCGGGTAGGGCATGAGTGATGCCGCCGTAACGGGAATGAGCTCCTTTTGATGCGCGGCGAATGTCAACTTGGCCCGTTCGTAGTACCAACGGTATACATCCTGCATAAAGCGCGGTGAGCGCTTTTCGGACTCCGGAGGCAGATGGCGCACGGTCCACTCGTTATCGAACCACACGTCGTAGCCAAACATGCGCATGTTAAAGAGGTAATCCAAGTCCTCGCCGCGGGTGATAAACGGGTCAAAGGCCACACGCGTAAAGGCGCGGGCGTGCAGGGCCATCAGGCCGCCGCACACGTAGTTGGAGCGTGAGATGCGGGTGCCCGAGAGCGCCTTTTTCATCCAACGGTTGAACTCGATGCGCTTGGTCCACCAACGATGGCAGATGCCCGCCTTGTCCGTGGGAGCCAGCGGCGAGCCGTCGCGATCGTAGAAATAGCCGCTCTTGACCAAGATCGGCAAGCCCTGACGTGTCTGCTGCCCCAACGCATAGGTCGCGCGCTTCATAAAGTCGGCGTCGATGACAGTCTCATCGTCATCCAAAAAGATAACCGCGTCATGCCCCAGCACAGCGGCACAGGCTAGCCCCATGTTGCGGATGGCACCGTAGCCTCGCAGGCTCACGCACTCGCCCGAACCCTTGGGCGCGATCTGAGCAACCCGGTCTGCAATGCGCGAGGCCTGGGTGTTGGTGACAACGGTGACCTTGAGCGTGGGATGCGCGTCGACAATCTCGTGCACGCGCAGCGACACATCGGCTGTGGCAGAAACGGGACAGACCACCAAAAGGATGATGCGCGAGATGTCACGTACCTGCTCAAGCGAGGCCAGGCAGCGGTCGAGTTCGGGATTGTCGGCGTTGAGTCGCGTCGAATGGTCATAGGTGCCAGGGGCGTTTGCGCAAGCGTCATCGCCCGCCCAATACGTTGGAATCACGACTGTGGCGTTCATGCCTTACCCTCCCTGCAACACAAAAACGGGACGCCGCCAAACACAGGCGACGCCCCGCGACCTAGCTGATTCCATCATACCCACTTGGGCAAATCATTGCTCGCAAGTCGCAATGTTTATTGCGGATAACCCCAAAAGAGTACCGTGGACAGGCACAATAGCCGCTCGCTCCTATGCGGCATGCTCTGCCGCCCGAGTCATGCGGGACAGGCGGACCAGCAGCATAAAGCCAACGATCAGCAGCACGCCAATGGAAAGGACGCCCAGCGACGGGTTGCCGGTCAGCGAGGTGACGACCGACACTAGGAAAGTGCCCATGACGCTTGCATAGCGACCGAAGATGTCAAAGAAGCCGTAGTACTCGTTGGACTTTTCCTTGGGGATAATGCGACCAAAGTAGCTACGGCTAAGCGCCTGCACGCCGCCCTGGAACAGGCCGACCATAATGGCAAGCACCCAGAATTCAAAGGCGGTCTTTAGGAAGAACGCGGCGAACAGCACAATGCCCATGTAGGCGGCGACTGCCACCAGGATCATGTTGAGCGTGCCCACGCGTCCGGCGAGCTTGCCGTAGATGATGGCGGACGGAAAGGCCACGAACTGCGTGACGAGCAGCGCCAGCACCAGCTGCGTCGAATCGATGCCCAAAGCCGAGCCGTAGCTGGTAGCCATGGAAATGACCGTGTGCACACCGTCGATATAGAAGAAGAACGCGATCATGTAGACCAGCACGGTCTTGTTGTGGGCGATCTCGCGCATGGTGTGTCCGACCTCGGAGAACACACCGCCCACGATGTGGCCGATAGTGTCCTCGGGACCGCGCTCGCGACCGTACTTTTGCTTATAGGTGCGAATGAGCGGCAGGGTAAAGATGAGCCACCAGGCACCGGTGATGATAAACGACAGACGCGTTGCCAGCATGGTAGGGACGCCAAGAGCGGGGCCACCCATGATGAGCGCCAGGCAGATGACGAACGGCACGGTGGAACCGATGTAGCCCCAGGCATAGCCCGAGCTGGACACGGCGTCCATGCGCTCGTCGGTGGTAATGTCGGGCAGCATGGCGTCATAGAACGTCATAGAAGAGTTAAGGCCGATGGTGCACAGCACGTACACGGTCAAAAATGCCATGGCGGACATTGGGATAGCCTGCGCCAGGCAAAGCACCAGGCCCGTGAGGAAGAAGCCCAAGAAGAACTTGATCTTGTTGCCGGCGTAGTCGGCAAGCGCGCCCAGAATGGGCATGAGCATGGCGATGACCAGCGAGGCGATCGTCTGCGCATTGCCCCAGGCGACCACCAGGTCGGCCGAAGAAGCGCCGGTATTGATGGCGTTAAAGTAAATGGGCACCACCGAGGTATTGAGCAGCACGAGGGCCGAATTGCCCACATCATACATAACCCAGTTACGCTCGAGCTTGGTGTATTTCATGGACAGGGACCCTTCGTATTCGCCCGATATGCAGTTAGTTCATCGTACCCCAATTGTCCAGAACCGCCGGTAAGGATTCGGCAAAGGGGCACGCACGGGCCCTATTCCTCGCGGTCGAACTCCTCATCGGCATTGAGCACGCGACCGCTGTAGTTGACGTGACTGGTCACGGCATCCATGTCACCGGTCTCGATAAAACGTGCGACCGTGCACTCGTAATCGACCAGCGCGCGATCAAAGACCTCGGGGAAACTCTCGTTCGAGACCTCGTCGGTAAAGGGATTCTTCCATGTCAGATGGCCCAGGTTACCGGTGCGCTCGGGCAGCTCCGTCGTCACGCGATGGGCAAGGCCGTCGAGCAGCGAGTAGTCGTGCACCAAGCCCTCAACCAGCGAGATCGCGCGCGTCTTTGCGGAGCCGGCCGGCTCAATCGCGCGGTAAAGTCGCTGCATATTGGCAACGGCAGCACCGTACTCCCCCGCCGGAATGTCAATGCCGTACACGCGTCCGGCAACATAGCTCATCAGCACGCCGGCCACGCGATTGATGCGATCGGTGGTGACGATCTCGCCCGCCGGCGGGTAATCGTCGACCGTAGCGCCATCGCGTTTAAGCTGCAGCATCAGTACATCCAGGTCGCTCTCGATCACGGCATGGACCTGACTGCTCGAATCCTCAAGCTCTGAATCGGACTCCACGATGCCAAACTGCTGCTCATAGACAAAGGGGTGGGCGTTGCGGTCGAGCACGTAATGAGACAGCAGGCCCAGCGCAAAGGCGCGACCCAAGCTGGCGTCGCGCGGCAGCAGATGCGACACGCCGTCGCGCAGGCACGCGAACTGGCGAGACATGCGCGACCGATGCATGACCTGCGCCAGCAGCGTGCAGTCGGAAACACGCGGTGTCAGAATGTGAAAGAAAAACGGGTCGGGGCCTTGGTTGCCCAAGATAAAGGCAATGCGCTCTTCATCGGACGTGATGACGCCCTGCGGAAGACGGTCGATGCTTTCCTCGCCAAACAGATGATGGGTGATAAGCGCGGGCATAATGATCCTTTCGATTTCATTCGATGCCACCCATTATGCCCACCGCGCGCCCATGCCAAACCTGCGATGGTAAACGACGGCACGCAGACCGTCTACGCAAGCCCCAAGTGTGCTTTAACCTCGGCAGCGCGACGGCGGGACACGGGCACCGTCGAGGTTACGCGATCGAGCCTGAGCTCCATAAGACCCGTGGAACCGATCTCGACATTGTGCACGTCTTCCAAATTGACCAGATAGCTGCGATGAACGCGAATAAAGCCCTCGGAGACCAAGCGACGCTCGAGCGAAGAGATCGACTCATTGATCAGGTACGTTCCCTCGGCGCAGATGGCATTGCAAAAATCGGCGCGCGCCTCAAAGTAGCAGACGTCTGCGGCGGGAATGAACACCTTTTTGCCCCCGCGGTCCACCGTCAGACGCAAAGGCTGGCGCGGAGCGTGGATAACACGACGGGCACCCAAGGCTGTCTCGATCTTGTCGAGTGCCTTTGACAGGCGTGCGTCCTCGACCGGCTTGACGACATAGTCGACCG
>CAJMRR010000029.1 GCA_905215835.1 uncultured bacterium
TAAGAGCCGCCGAGGCCTGCCCACGCGTTCGTATATCGATGTCGAGCTGCTCACCGGTCGCAAACACCAGATCCGTGTGCACCTGGCCAGCGAGCATCACCCCCTGGTCGGCGACGACCTGTACGGAACGCCGCGCCCCTGCGGCCTGATGCTCCACGCCCACAGCGTGTCCTTTACGCATCCCGTTACCGGCGAGCACATCCACATCGAAGCCCCCTGCCCCTGGGAGCCCTAAACCACCACAATGGGGACAGGCACCTTTGTGGTGGTTTTGCCGCAATGGCCCAGCCGCGGTCCCAAAACGTCTCGATCTGTAACAGTTAGAACCCTTTTTTCGGTCTATCTGTTACAGATCGAGACATTCGAATCCCCCCTTAAGGGAAAATCTCAATCTGTAACAGTAACTCGGCAAAATCGGTCCCAGATGTTACAGATTGAGACAAAGGGGTGGCGCGGTTCGGAAGTATCTCAATCTGTAACACCTAGCCCACTTTTAACAGTCCAGTTGTTACAGATTGAGACAAACCGGCAGACAACGAAAGCGGCAACGCCCGTGATGGACGTTGCCGCTTTTCTATTGAGAAAACTACTCGGTTTTCGTTACTAACCACCACAATGGGGACAGGCACCTTTGTGGTAGTTTTGGCCTTACCCCCTGCTATTAGACCGTGATGACGTTGTCCATTGCCCGGTACTTGGCGGGGACCTCGCCTGCGGTAATAATCGTTGCGTCGCGGAAGTCCGCGAACTTGACGGGCGCCACCATGCCAAATTTGCTGGCGTCCGAGATAACGAAACGTTTGGCGGTATGGCGCATCGAGATACGCTTGACCTGAGCTTCCTCGATATCCGGTGTGGTGAGACCTTGCTCGGCGGCGATGCCATTGGAACCCCAAAAGCCGCAGTTGAAGTTATAACGGTCCAGGGTTGCCAAGGCATCGGGGCCAACGAGCGCCTCGGTCTCGGGCTTGAGCTCGCCGCCCAGCACCACGGTGCGCATGCCACGTAAAGCGAGATGCTGAGCATGGAGCACGGAATCGGTCACATAGGTGACGCCCTCGAGATGCGGAAGATGTTCAATGAGCTTGAGGGTCGTGGAGCCCGAATCGATATACACAAAGCTCTCGGGCTCCACCAGGGCCGCGGCACGGGCGCAGATACGCTCCTTGTCGTCGTTATGGAGGTCACTGCGCTCATTGAGCGTTAGGTCACGCGTCACGTGCGCGCGCTCCAGACTTGTCGCGCCTCCGTGCACCTTGGCGATACGGTGCGCGCGGTCGAGCGTCTGCAGGTCGCGCCGAATGGTAGAGGCCGTCACGCCCAGGGCATCGGCAAGCTCGGGCACCGTTACCGAGCCAGTCTGCTGCACCATCGACACGATCGTATTGAGCCTATCTTCCGCAAGCATCGCTTACTCCTCCTCGGGGTAGACGACTCCCCAATCGGCGCGGAGCTTGGTCATGAGCTCCATCACATCAGAAGCATAATCCAGAAGCTCGCGCTTCGAATCATCGCCAGCAACGGCCTTCTCCAGGTCGGTCATCTCGTAGCACAGTGCGTAGGCTTCGGTGCCAGCGTGGACCTCCTCACGGTGACCGTCCGCAGTCCACACGATGGTCGCATGGTCGGCGCGCGGATACTCGTTGACCTCGATATAGCACTTATCGAAACTGATGACCGAGCGCTTGGGCTGTTTGGAGTGGAGCGTAAGGCTCACGACGCCCAGCTGCTGCTCAGCATTACGGCAGACAATGCCACCCGCAACGTCAACGCCAGTCTCGCAGGTATTGCCCAGCGAGACGACCTCGGCGGGTTGGCTGGCCATAAACAGGCGCATGACGGAGAGCGCATACACGCCAATGTCGAGCATGGCGCCGCCGGCAAGGCTACGGTTGTAGAAACGATTGGTCAGATCGCCGTACTCCTTGTAGCTGCCAAAGTTGAGCTGAGCGAGATTCATGTGGCCAAACTCGCCAGCATCCATGCGACGGCGCAGCTCCTGATACAGCGGCATGTGAAGCACCGTGGTGGCGTCCATAAGGACCACGTTGTGCTCGTCGGCGATGGCACGGGCCTCGTCGAGCTCGGCAGAGTTAAGGGTAATGGCCTTCTCGCAGAGCACATGCTTGCCGGCGGCCAACGCGGCACGCAGATAGGTGATATGCGTGTTGTGCGGCGTGGTGATATAGACGGCGTCGATGTCCGGATCGGCGTAGAGGTCCTCAACCGTCTCGTACACCTTCTCGACGCCATACTGCTCGGCAAAAGACTGGGCCTTGGACAGCGTACGGTTGGCGACACCCGCGAGTTTGCGGCCGGCCAGAGCGAGGGACTGGGCCATCTGGTTGGCGATAACGCCGCACCCGATCACGGCCCAGCGGAGCTCGGGGGCCGTAAAGATATCATCGGGGAATGGCTTGTCCTGGACCGAAGCGAACGCTGCCTTTGCGGCTGCCGCAGCATCAAGCGGAGCCTGTTTGGAATCTGCCATATGTGCCTCCTGAATCATGGGTCGTCTTGTATTTCTGCCTTCTCTATTATCGCACAGATGCGCGCATATGTGCGTGCTTTTGCGTGTATTACCGCTAAATGGTCAAAGTTCAGCAATTGACGGCGCATATACACGCATACTCACACAGTCCTACGCACGTAACTACGCACAAATACGCATCACCTGATCCCTAGGGGACGGAGGAAAACGGATCATCTTTTACGCGGAAAGCTGTGATGATCCGTTAGGAACGGAGGAAAACGGATCATTTGAGGCGTCGCACCAGCCAACAGTTGCCCTTTTAACCGTTGCCTCACCGAGTCCGCAACAGCGCACAAGCTGACCGACTGTCACGCCAGCCTTCGTGCGCGCAACCACTCATTTAAGCCTGTCCCCAATGAGTACCCAATGAATAGGGATCAAAAAAGGCCCGGGTGCCGTGGCATCCGGGCCTTTGCTAGCAACTTGATGTTGCGGGCAGCTTAGAACTTGTGGCCGCACTTCTTGCAGACGCGCAGCTTGTTCTTGCCGTCCTTCTCGTGACCGACGCGGGTAACCTTACCGCACTCGGGGCAAACGAGATTGACGTTGGAGGCGTCGATGGGAGCCTCCTGCGAAACGATGCCGCCCTGCTGGTTGGCAGCGTTGGGCTTGACGGCCTTCTTGACGACCGAAACGCCCTCGACAACGACCTTGTTCTCGGCGGGGAGAGCACGCAGGACAACGCCCTGCTTGCCGCGATCCTTACCAGAGAGAACCTGGACCTTATCGCCCTTCTTGATATACATATATCTCCCCTAACTACAGGGTCTCGGGAGCGAGCGAGACGATCTTCATGTACTTCTTGTCACGAAGCTCGCGAGCGACGGGCCCGAAGATACGGGTGCCGACGGGCGAACCATCGTTGTTGATGACAACGCAGGCGTTCTCATCAAAGCGAATGTAGGAGCCATCCTTGCGGCGGATCTCCTTAACGGTGCGAACGACGACGCAACGGACAACGTCCTTCTTCTTGACGTTGGCGCCAGGGGTAGCCTCCTGGACAGCACCGATGAACACATCGCCGATGCCTGCATAACGACGCTTGGAACCGCCAAGCACCTTGATGCAGCGAATCTTGCGAGCGCCGGAGTTGTCGGCGACGTTCAGCATGGTTTGCATCTGAATCATGGTAGATGTTCCTCCGAACTAAGAACCGAAGAGAGGTGCGCAGCCTTTAGGCGGCCTGTGGTATGCAAACCAGGCATACGCACATCTTCGGAAACGTACAAGTCGTAAGAGCGACTGCTTATTTAGCGCGCTCGACGACCTCGATGAGGCGCCAACGCTTCATCTTGGACATAGGACGGGTCTCCATAACGCGGACGGTATCGCCCACGCCAGCCGTGCACTCCTCGTCGTGAGCGTGCAGCTTCTTGGAGCTGGTCATCATCTTGCCGTACTTGGGGTGACGCTTGCGCTCGGTGATGGTGACGACAATGGTCTTGGCACCGGAGACGGAGGTAACGACACCCGTACGGACCTTACGCGAGTTACGCGAATCAGTCATGTTCTCTCCTTAGGTCCTACTCGGCGACAGCGGACTTCTCCGCTGCGATCTCGCGGGCGCGCTGCTCCGTGAGGACGCGAGCGATGTCCTTCTTCACGGTGTTGACGCGAGCGGTGTTGTCCAGCTGGCTGGTGGCCATCTGGAAACGAAGGTTAAAGAGCTCGGCGCGCATTTCCTTCAGCTTCTCAACGAGCTGAGCGTCCGAGAGCTCACGAATCTCTGCGGGCTTCATTAGTTCTCCTCCTTGGCGGCGGCGGCGTCCTCAGCAGCCCACTTGGCCTCGAGAGCGGCCTCCTCAGCCATCTCCTTCTCGATGCGCTGCTCAGCGTTCTTAGCAGCAACAATCTTGGTCTTGATGGGAAGCTTGTGCTGTGCAAGACGCAGAGCCTCGCGAGCGACCTCCTCGGGCACGCCCTTGACCTCGAACATGATGCGGCCGGGCTTGACGACGGCCACCCACTCCTCGGGGTTACCCTTACCAGAACCCATGCGAGTCTCGGCAGGCTTCTTGGTGATGGGCTTATCGGGGAAGATCGTGATGTAGACACGACCGCCACGCTTCATGTAGCGGGTCATGGCAATACGAGCGGCCTCGATCTGACGGTTGGTGATCCAATGGGCCTCGAGAGCCTGGATACCAAACTCGCCGAAATGCAGCTCGGTATTACCCTTGGCCTGGCCCTTCATGGAGCCACGCTGCACCTTGCGGTGAAGAATACGCTTAGGGGCAAGCACTACTGACCCCTCCTCTCGGAGTTACGACGACGAGGACGGGAAGAGCCCTCGAGTGCAGGGTTGGGAACAGGCTGGCCCGGGAGCTTCTCGCCCAGGTAGATCCAGACCTTCACGCCGCAAGCGCCCATGGTGGTGCTGGCGACAGCCGTGCCGTAGTCGATCTTGGCACGGAGGGTGTGCAGAGGCACGCGACCCTCACGGTACCACTCACGACGGCCCATCTCGGCACCGCCGAGACGACCGGAGCACTGGATACGGATGCCCTTAGCGCCGGCCTTGCGGGCGGACTGGACAGCCTTGCGCATAGCGCGACGGAAGGCAACGCGGCCCTCGAGCTGCTCGGCGATAGACTGAGCAACGAGGTTGGCGTCGAGCTCGGGGCGCTTGATCTCGACAACGTCGACGGAGAGCTGGCCCTTGGAGACGCCAGCGACCTTCTCGAGCTCGGTGCGGAGGGTATCGATCTCGGCACCCTTCTTACCGATGACAACGCCGGGGCGAGCAGTGAGGATGATGACCTTCACCTTGTCGCCAGCGCGCTCGATCTCGACGCGGGAGACAGCTGCGCGGGAAAGACGCTTCTCGAGGTACTTGCGGATCTCGAGATCGTTACCGAGGGTCTTAGCGTAATCCTTCTCTGCGAACCAGCGGGAGCGCCAGTTCTCGGTGATGCCAAGACGGAAGCCGGTGGGGTAGACTTTCTGACCCATACAGCTTTACGCCTCCTTTCGAGGAGCAACGACGACGGTGATGTGGGAAGTACGCTTCAGAATGCGAGAAGCGGAACCCTTGGCGCGGGGACGGATGCGCTTAAGCGTCGGACCCTCGTCAACATAGGCAGCGGCGACAACCAGGTTGTCGGCACGCAGACCGTTGTTGTTCTCGGCGTTCGCAACGGCGGAACGGAGAACCTTCTCGACATCCACGGCGACGGCGCGGTCGCAGAAGTGGAGGATGTCGAAGGCCTGAGCGACAGGCTTGCGGCGGATCAGATCGACCACCAGGCGGGCCTTGCTGGGGGAAACACGCACGTACTTAGCGACGGCGCGAACCTCGGTGGCCTCAGTTTCAATAGACTTAGTTGCCATTTACGGTTAACCCCCTATTTAGCCTTGTGGCCACGGAACGTACGAGTCGGCGCGAACTCGCCGAGCTTGTGACCAACCATGGACTCGGTAACATACACGGGCACATGCTTGCGGCCGTCGTGGACGGCGATGGTGTGACCAACCATCTCGGGGAAGATGGTGGACGCGCGGGACCAGGTCTTCACGACGTCCTTCTTGCCAGCCTCGTTCATCGCGGTGATACGCGAGAGAAGGCGAGTCTCCACGAACGGGCCCTTTTTGAGACTTCTGCTCATAAGTGCTTTCTCCTAAAACTCGGTATCCGAAATTACTTCTTACGGCGACGAATGATGTGCTGGTTCGAGACCTTCTTCTTCTTGCGCGTACGAAGGCCCTTCGTCGGCTTACCCCAGGGGGTAACAGAGGGACGACCAGAGGTGTGGTTCTTGCCCTCGCCACCGCCGTGCGGGTGGTCGACAGGGTTCATGACGGTACCGCGGACGGTCGGGCGCACGTTCATGTGACGCTTACGGCCGGCCTTGCCGATGACGATGTTGGAGTGATCGGCGTTGCCGACCTCACCGACGGTGGCGCGGCAGGTAACGAGGATGCGGCGCATCTCGGAGGAAGGCATACGGACGATAGCGTACTTGCCCTCCTTACCCATCAGCTGGCAGGAGTTACCGGCGGAACGGGCGATAGCAGCGCCCTTGCCCGGCTGGAACTCGACAGCGTGGATGAGCGTACCGACGGGGATGTCGGCGAGGGGCAGAGCGTTGCCCGGCTTGATGTCGGCGTCAGAACCGGACATGATGGTCTGACCGACCTCGAGGCCCTTGGGGGCCAGGATGTAGCGCTTCTCACCGTCAGCGTAGTGCAGCAGAGCGATGCGAGCGGAACGGTTCGGATCGTACTCGATCGTGGCAACCTTGGCGGGCACGCCGTCCTTGTTGCGCTTGAAGTCGATCACGCGGTAACGACGCTTCACGCCGCCGCCCTGGTGGCGGGTGGTGATGCGGCCGTTGTTGTTACGACCGGCCTTCTTGGGCAGGGGCTCGAGAAGAGACTTCTCGGGCTTGGTGCAGGTGATCTCAGAGAAATCGGAGATCGTCTGCCAACGCCTACCAGCGGAGGTCGGCTTAAGGTGCTTTACAGCCATTACAATCCCTTTCAGTAGGAATCCGTTAGCCATCGCAGACAGGGATTCGAGGTTCTGCCTCGGGTGCGATGACACCGGACGTATACACGGTTCCGGGCGTGTCCATTTTATACGCCCAAAACCTTGAGCTCTCGCCTCCCCTATTTGGGAGGCATGAGCTCACTCAACAGCAGCGAGTCTTAGGCCTGGTTGCCAAAGACCTCGATGGTGTCGCCCTCGGCCAGCGTGACGATGGCCTTCTTCCAAGAACGGGTCTTGCCGGCGACATAGCGCACGCGCTTGGTCTTGGGCTTGACCGTCAGGGTGTTCACGCGAACGACCTTGACGCCGAAGATCTCCTCGACAGCGTCCTTGATCTGATACTTGTTAGCATCCTTGGCGACCTCGAACGTGTACTTGTTCAGCTCCATGCCGGAGAAGGAACGCTCGGACACGATCGGACGGATGATGATCTCGTGGGCGGTCATTTATGCAAGCACCTCCCCGAAGTGAGCGGCGATGTCGGCGGGCATCAGCACGGCGTTGTTGTTGACGAGATCGTAGGTGTTGGCCTCGTCGGCAGTGATGATGAACGTCTTGGGAATGTTGCGGAACGACAGGTAGGCGTTGACGTCCTCATCGCGAACGATGATGGTCAGACGCTTGCCCTCAAGGCCGAGAGCCTTGAGCATGGCGACGGCAGCCTTGGTGGAAGGCTTCTCGAAGCCGTAGTCGTCGACGAGCACGAGCTCGCCATCGGCCAGCTTGGCGGACAGCGCGGAGCGCATAGCCAGCTTGACCTCCTTGTTGTTCATACGCTTAGCGTAGGAACGGGGCTTGGGGGCGAAGACAACGCCACCGTGACGCCACTGGGCAGCACGGATGGAACCCTGGCGGGCACGGCCGGTGCCCTTCTGACGCCAAGGCTTCTTGCCGCCACCGGAAACCTCAGAGCGGCCCTTAGCGGACTGGGTGCCCTGACGCCAAGAGGCCATCTGGCACTTGACGATGTGGTGCATAACGTGGATGTTCGGCTCGATGCCGTACACCTCAGCGGCGAGCTCGGCCTCGGCGACCTTCTTGCCCTCGCTGTTCTTTACTTCAAACTTTGCCATTTAAGTGTTCTCCTTGGTATGACGCTGGGCTAAATGGGCTGGGCCCTTAGGCCATACGGATGGCGACGAGACCATTCTTGGCACCCGGGACAGCGCCCTTGACCAAGATGAGGTTCTGCTCGGCATCGATGCGGACAACGGAAAGGTTCTTGACGGTAACGCGCTCGTTACCCATGTGACCGGCCATCTTGACGCCCTTGAGGACGCGCGCAGGATAGGCGCACTGACCGATAGAACCGGGGTGACGCTGGAAGTGAGAACCATGCGTCATAGGACCGCGGCGCTGACCCCAGCGCTTGATGCGACCCTGGAAGCCCTTACCCTTGGAGGTACCGATGACGTCGACCTTCTCGACATCAGCGAAATCAGCGACGGTGACGACCTCGCCGACCTTGTGCTCCTCGCCGTTCTCGACGCGGACCTCACGAAGGAAACGGACAGGCTCGACGCCAGCCTTGGCGAAGTGACCAGCCATGGGCTTGTTCACGTTCTTGGCCTTGATGTCGCCGAAACCGATCTGGACGGCGTCATAGCCGTCGGTTGCCTGAGTTTTAACCTGCGAGACAGCGCAGGGGCCAGCCTGGATGACCGTGACGGGAACGACGTTGTCGTCCTCGTCCCAAACCTGGGTCATGCCAATCTTGCGGCCGAGAATCATGCTGATCAAGATATGATCCCAACTCTCGCGTGGTCTTGGGACAATGCGTACACCACCGAGCGTACGCCCCTAGAGGACCACTACTTACACGACGTGCTCCCCAGCCTTGTATTTCGCCCGGACTACCTGACAACCCTATTAAGCAGGCATTTTGTCCAGCCAGAATACTCCCCTGGTTACACACAGCTGTTTAGTATACACGGCTGCGGGCGTATCCATCGAGATTCATATTTCACTCACATTGTTTACGCAGGTAAAGTGCGTGGCACGTTCCCAGTGTGCGGCGGAGGGGGCGGGCCTGAGACATATTAAGGTTGCTGCTCTACAGTCCTGCTCACGACGGAGAGCACATTAAGTGCTCTCCTGTTCGTGCGGAACTCGCGACAACCTTAATATGTCTCAGGCCCGCCCCCTCCGCCGCACACTGGGAACGCCACGTTGATGTCTGCTTAACTCTGCTCGCTCAGCTAATTACTTTGTTGGGGGTCCACTATTTGCTGAAGGGTGAATTTGCATTGCATTGGCTCGCCTTCTGCTTGTGGCTTTGCCTCATCGAAATCGAAGATCATGATGGCGCAGTTGGGGAGTTTTGTTGGGAGCTCGAAGCCCTCTGGGGCTGCAGCCTTAATGAATTGGCGGCTGGCGCTGCCGTGGCTTACTGCTAGGAGGGTTTCTATGCCCTCGGCGCCCATGAGATTGGTGAGGGTGTCTACCATGCGCTCTTGCAGCGCGCGGCTTCCTTCTCCTCCGAAGGGGACCAGGTCCTCGCCCGGATCCCAAACGTCAGTGGGCAGGGCGTCGTGGGGGCCTTCTTCGAAGGTGCCGTAGCAGCGCTCGATGATGCCTTCGCAGGGCTCGACTGCTGCGTCCGGGCCGAGGAGTTCGGTAGCGACGAGCTGAGCAGTGTCCATGGCTCGGCCTAAGGGCGAAGAGACCACTTTGTCGGGGACAACGTCGTGGCCCTTGAGCCATGCGGCTGCCATTCCCGCTTGTTTGCGGCCCAGGTCGGTCAGCGGTGAATCGCAGCGGCCCTGGACCAGCTTTTTGACGTTGAACTCCGTCTGACCGTGGCGGAGTAGATACAGCTTCTTCATGCTCTCCCCTTCTGCATAACCTGCTTTGCCGGCACAGCCTTACTCGTGGGTATGTCCTACGTAGTCTTCGTCGATCGTAATCTTGGCAATCGACTTGGGATATTCCGATTCGACCCGTTGTGCCAGCGCGTGCTTTAAGTCTTCGGCACTCATCTGCAGATCCGAGGGACGCACGCAGTCAAAAATCACGTTGGTGTGCGTGGGGCCCGGCACGCAGCGCAAATCATGAATCGAAAGGCGGCTATCGATCTCCTGGGCCATTGCGTTGATGCGCAAGCGCATGCTCGCCACCTTGGGATCGTCGGTCACGATGGGGTCGTAATGGAGCGTGACAATCATGCCGTCTTCGTTCCTAAACGCCTGCTCGATGTTATCGAGCGTGTCGTGACTTTCCAGCGGGCTGGCCTCGGCTGCCATCTCGGCGTGAGCGCTTGCAAACTTCCTGCCCGGGCCGTAGTCGTGAACCATCAAATCGTGAACGCCCAAAACGCCGGGATAGCTCATGATCTTGTCTCGAATGTGCTTGACCAGCTTAGGATCGGGCGACTGACCCAAAAGCGGGCTCACCGTATCTTGAATAAGTTCAAAGCCGCTCCAGCCAATATAGGCGCCAACGGCAAGGCCGACCCATGCGTCAAGATTGATGTGCGTCACCTGCGAAACAATTGCACATGCCAGCACGGCGCCTGTGGCAAGAACATCGTTCTTGGAATCCTGGGCAGTCGCATGCAGTGTCTCGGACTCGATACGGTCGCCGAGCTTTTGGTTGAGCGCCGCCATCCACAGCTTAACAACCATCGAAAGCGCCAGGACTGCCACCAGGGCAAGCGAGAACTCGACAGGTTCGGGGTGGATGATGCGCTCAAACGAGGACTTCACCAGTTCAAGGCCAATGAGAAGCACGAGCGCCGCCACGACAAGACCCGAGAGGTACTCGTAGCGACCATGGCCGTATGGATGCTCGGGGGCGGCGGGCTTGCTCGCCAGCTTAAAGCCCAGCACGCTCACGATATTCGAGCTGGCATCGGACAGGTTGTTCATGGCATCCGCCACAATCGAAACCGATCCCGAAACCACACCAATTGCGCCCTTCGCAGCGCATAGTGCCACATTGGCGAGAATACACACCACGCCCGTCAACGTGCCCACGCGCGCACGGTCGCCCTGCGCACGCTTAACAATCCACTCGACCATCTACATCCGCCCCCACGGTGCTATCTATATATCTATTGCTCAAACGGATTGTAGTGTAGCCACTTTGCCCCACAGATACAAAAAGGCCGCAACCCACACGGGCCACGGCCTTAGAATGTGGCAAAGGAATCGTCCTTTTGTCGCACAGGTTTATGCGCTTACTTCAGCAGCGCTCGCCACTGTTTCGGGCGAATCGGCTCCGTCCTCCGTCGCCTGTTCCTTCGTCGGCACCACACCAAAGCAGTAGCTCAGCGCCGCAGACACCGCAAATGCCACACCGCCGGCAACGCAGCACCACAGCAGGTTCGAGATGCCGCCCGTGGCAAAGCCAATGACCATAAGGACATTCGTCATGCCGATGGTATAGGCCGTAACGTGGCCCACGGCCGCAACAAGGCCTCCGACGGCGCCGCCAATGGCCATGTACGTCAGGCACCTGCCATATTTAAAGCCGCAACCGTACAGCGCCGGCTCGCTTACGCCACCAAGCACACCCGAGATCGAATAGCCCAGCATGAGCGCCTTCTCGTCCTTATCCGCAACGCGGAGCGACGCGCCAAAGGGCATGCCCCAAACGGCGAACGTCGCCATCGTCGCGGCGATCAGGATGCACGAATCCGTTCCCACACTCATGAACTGCGCGTAGGCAAGCGATAGGACAACGTTGCTGACGCCGGCGATCTTTAGGAACTCCCAGCCCGCGGCAAGCCCCATGAGCGTGAGCAGCGACACGATGCCACCGGAATTGCCAAGCATAAACATAAGCTGGCCCAACAGCATGCCCAGATAGCTGCCCGCCGGCGCCGTAATACACAGCGAAACCGGAACCATGACAAGCATGGTCGCAAACGGAACGAACGAAAACGCCACGGCCTTAGGGATAACGCGCTGAAAGAAACACTCCACTCGCCATAGCACGGGCACCGAGATGAGAACCGGAATAACAGTCGTCGTGTAATCGTTGACCGGCGCGGGAAGCAGACCATACACGGAAGTCATCGATGCCCCCGTCGTCGATGCGGCATCGACGAGCTTAAGCAGATCGGGCGCAATCAATACGCCGCCCAGCATCATGCCTAGCTGCTCCGAGCAACCGAGCTGGCGGGCGGCCGCCCAACCAAGATAAATGGGCAAAAAGTAGTAGCCGGCGTTATAGAGCCAACTGTAGAACAGGCGATAGATTTCGGAATCGGCAGACCACAGGCCCAGCATACCTTCGCCCATAATGACGGCGACGGTGCGGAACAACGCCGCGCAGACAATAAACGGCAGCGCCGACATCATGCTTTTGGACAGATAGTCCACCACGGCCATGGCGTTTGATGAAACCGTCGTTGTAAACGAGGTGTTAGAAACTTGTGACATGGAACGCCTTTCCCAATGTGACATGCAAGCTTTCCCTTTGTCACATCGTGCGGTACTGACCGATTGCGCGGTACTTTTCGTAGCGGAGGTTTGTGAGGGTCGCGTCGTCGAGCTGCCCAAGCGTATCGAAGGCATCAAATGCCGAGGACATGACGGCACCGGCGATCTCCTCATGCGACAGGCCCCTATCGTCAACAATGCCGTCGATGATGCCGAGCGCCAACAGATCGGGGGCCGTGAGCTTAAGCGCCTCGGCGGCCTCATTCGCGCGCTCGGTATCCTTCCACAGGATCGACGCACAGGCCTCGGGGCTCACGACCGAATAGGCCGAGCTCGAGAGCATCAGGATGCGGTCGGCCACGGACAGCGCCAGCGCGCCACCAGAGCCGCCCTCGCCTGTCACCACCGAGACAATCGGCGTCTTGAGGCCGCTCATCTCCATGAGATTCTGGGCAATCGCCTCGCCCTGGCCGCGCTCCTCGGCACCGATGCCGCAAAACGCGCCCGAAGTATCGACCAGACACAGAACCGGTCGACCAAACTTTTCGGCCTGGCGCATCAGGCGACGCGCTTTGCGGTAGCCCTCGGGATGTGCCATACCAAAGTTGCGACGCATGCGCTCTTTGGTCGTGGTACCGCGCTCGATGGCGATGACCGTTACGGGTCGCCCGTCTTTCCAGCCAATGCCAGCCACCACGGCGGCGTCGTCGCCAAAGTAACGGTCGCCATGCAGCTCCACAAATCCATCCAGGCCCAGCGAGATCATCTCGCCCGCCGTGGCGCGATCTGCCGAGCGGGTCTGCTTGACAATCTCGAGCGCGGTTTTTGGTGCCGCCGAGCGCTTAAACAAGTGTCCCAGCTTTTTGCCGCGGTGACCCGTATGCACGATCTCATGCGGAGCCCCCAGGCCGGGCGCGTGCCCTTCGTGCAGCGCCAGCAGCTCGCCTACCGTGAGCGCAATCTCGCCACGCGGAACAACGGCATCGCAAAAGCCGTGCTCCAGCAAAAACTCGGAGCGCTGGAATCCCTTGGGCAGGCGCTTGTGCATGTTCTGCTCGATCACGCGCGGGCCGGCAAATGCCGTCAGGGCATCGGGCTCGGCCAGGATAATGTCGCCCTCCATGGCAAAGCTCGCGGTTACGCCGCCGGTCGTGGGGTCGGTGAGCACCGTGATATACAGGCCGCCCGCCTCGCTATGGCGCCTAACCGCCGCAGAAATCTTGGCCATCTGCATAAGCGATGTCACGCCCTCTTGCATGCGCGCACCGCCCGAAACGGTAAAGCCGACAACTGGCAATCCAAGCTCGGTCGCTCGCTCAAATGTGCGACAGATCTTCTCGCCCACCACGGAACCCATCGAGCCCATCATAAAGTTGGCGTCCATAAAGAAGAGCGCCGTATCGCAACCGCAGATTTTGCCCTTGCCGCACACAACGGCATCGCGCTCGCCCGAACGTTCGCTCACGCTCTTGAGCTTGTCGGCATAGCCGGGAAACGAAAGGAAGTCCTCCGGCACCAGACTGGCATCCCATTCCTCAAACGTGCCCTCGTCAATCGTCATGCGCATGCGGTCGCGCCCGCTCACGCGAAAGTGTTTGCCGCAACGAGGGCAGACCTCGAGGTTGTCGTGCAGGCGCGCCTCATCGATCACGCGGCGGCACTCCGGGCACTTGATAAACACGTGGCGCGCGGGAAACTCGGCGCACGACTCGGTCATCGGTCCCTCGAGGACGTTGACCGTCTTCGCTTTTCTATTCATCAGCATAGAGATGCCCCATCAGATCGGTGTGATACATGCCCGACAAGAACTCGTCGTTTGCCAGCACGTCGAGCTGAAGCTCGCTGTTTTCGCTCACGCCCTCAATCACGAGCTCGCCCAGGGCCGAGCGCATCTTGCGAATGGCGCCGTCACGCGTGGGCGCACACACGATGAGCTTGCCAAGCATGGAGTCGTAGTACGGCGGAACTTTCGCACCGGTAAAAATGGCGGAATCCCAGCGCACGCGCGGACCACCCGGCACACGCAACGCGGTGACCGTTCCGCATGACGGCAGAAAGTCCGGCGTTTCGGCATTGATGCGGCACTCCATGGCGTGGTTGCGGACCGGCATGTCCTCCTGCTCAAAGGGCAGAGGCTGGCCGGCTGCCACGCGCAGCTGCCACTTGACCAAGTCGGTATCGGTCACAAACTCCGTAACCGGATGCTCCACCTGCAAGCGCGTGTTCATTTCCATAAAGTAGAAATTGCCGTCGTCCGAATACAGGAACTCGATGGTACCGGCTCCTTCGTAGCCGACGGCACGAGCCAGGTCACGCGCTGCCTTGTGCATGCGAGCACGAATGTCGTCGTGTCCGTCGAGGCACGGCGCGGGGCTCTCCTCGATAAGCTTTTGGTTGCGCCGCTGCACCGAGCACTCGCGCTCGCCGAGCGAAAACACATGGCCCTGCTTATCGGCCATAATCTGCACCTCAACGTGATGCGCCGGCGCGACGAACTTCTCCATGTAGCACTCGCCGTCGCCAAAAACGGCCTCGCCCTCGGCGCGTGCTTCAATAAAGGCCTTTGCCGCATCTTCCACGCGCTCGACCTTACGAATACCGCGACCGCCGCCGCCCGCACGCGCCTTAATAAGCACGGGGCAGCCAATGCGCTCAGCCTCGGCCGTTGCCTCCTCGGGACTTTTGAGCAAATCGCAGCCCGGCACGATGGGCACGCCCGCCGCGGCAGCCGTTCGACGTGCGGCGTCCTTGTCGCCCATGCTGTCGATCACCTTGGCCGAAGGACCAACAAACGCCAGGCCATACTTGTCGCAGTCGCGCACGAAGCTCGCCTTCTCGGAAAAGAAACCGTAGCCAGGATGGATCGCCTTTGCCCCCGACTTCACGGCACAGGTGAGCACGGCATCGTCGTTGAGGTAGCTCTCGGCAAGACGCGGGCCGCCGATGCAATACGCCTCGTCGGCAAGCTGCACATGCAGCGCGTCCGCATCGGCCGTGGAATAAACGGCGACGGTCTTGATGCCCATATCGCGGCACGCGCGGATAACACGGACCGCGACTTCGCCACGGTTGGCAATGAGCACTTTGTCGAACATGAAGCCTTCCTTAACTTTCGTGCATGAGTGCAAAGGACATATCGGCGCGGCAGCAAACCTCACCGTTGACGCTCGCAGTACCCGTCGCAAAGCGGAACGGCCCGCGCGCACGCGTGATGGTGCACACCAGATCAACCGTGTCGCCCGGGCGCACCGGACGCTTAAAGCGCACCTTATCGAGGCTCGTATAGAAAGGAGTCGCGCCGCGCGCCTCCTCATCGCCCATCAGCAGCACGCAGCAGTTCTGGGCGAGCATCTCGCACTGAATCACGCCGGGGACGACCGGGTTTCCCGGAAAATGCCCCTGCAAAAAGTACTCGTCGCCCGTGATCGTGATCTTGCCGTGGGCCTCGTCGCCCACCAGCTCGGCCTCGTCGAGCAAAAGCATCGGCTCGCGATGCGGTAACAGCTTCTTGAGCTCTTCTTTGTTCATGGATATCACCTATCCGATCCTCATGAGGCAGCTGCCAAACTCCACGAGGTCGCCGTCGGCCACGCAGATCTCGAGCACCTCGCCATCCGCCTCTGCCGTCACCTCGTTGAGAACCTTCATGGCCTCGATGATGCAAAGGGTCTCGCCAGCCTTGACCTTGGAGCCCACGCGCACAAACGGTTCGTCGCCCGGCGCCGGGGCAGCATAGAAAACGCCGACCATGGGAGCGGTCACCTCGGTGCCCTTGGGCTCCGGTGCGGCGGCAGGTGTCTGCGCGGCGGGCTCCGGTGCGGCAGGCGCGAC
>CAJMRR010000030.1 GCA_905215835.1 uncultured bacterium
CGCCGCCCACGCAGGTGGCGGCACCGCCGAAGGGCTCGATCTCGGTCGGGTGGTTGTGGGTCTCGTTCTTAAACAGGAACAGCCAGTCCTGGTCCTCGCCGTCGACATCGACCTTCACCTTGACGGTGCAGGCGTTGATCTCCTCGGACTCATCGACATCGGTCATGACGCCGGTCTTCTTAAGATACTTGGCGCCGATGGTGCCCATGTCCATGAGGCAGACGGGCTTGGCGTCGCGGCCGAGTTCGTGGCGCATCTCCATGTAGCGGTCGAAGGCTTGCTGCACCACGGCGTCGTCGATCGTCACGTCGTCCAGGACGGTGCCGAAGGTGGTGTGGCGGCAGTGATCGGACCAGTAGGTGTCGATCACGCGGATCTCGGTGATGGTGGGGTCGCGGTCCTCATCGCGGAAGTACTGCTGGCAGAAGGCGATGTCCGCCTCGTCCATGGCAAGGCCGCGATCGGCGATAAAGGCGGCAAGGCCGGCCTCGTCGAGCTCGCGGAAGCCGTCGAGCACCTCGACGGGCTGGGGCTCGGGGGTCTCCATGTACAGCGTCTCGGGCAGGTCGAGCGAGGCGATGCGCGCCTCGACGGGGTTCACCACGTAGTGCTTGATGGCCTCGATGGCGGCTTCGTCCAGAGCGCCCGAGATGATATAGACCTTGGCGGAGCGCACGGCGGGGCGCTCGCCCTGGCTGATGAGCTGCACGCACTCGCTGGCGGAGTCGGCGCGCTGGTCAAACTGGCCAGGCAGGAATTCGACGGCAAAGACGGCGCCATCGCTTGCGGGGAGCTCGTCGTAGGTCACATCGACCTGGGGCTCGCTAAAGACGGTCGGCACGCAGGAGCGGAAAAGCTCCTCGTCGATGCCCTCGACGTCGTAGCGGTTGATGATCCTCAGGGCCTCGATGCCCTTGATGCCGAGAATTTCGGTCAGCTCGCCCTTGAGCTGCTGAGCCTCGACGTCGAACCCGGGTTTCTTCTCCACGTAGATACGAGAGACCATTGGTTCCTGCCTTCCTGATCGGTTGGGCGTACGGTACGGTATGCGGCAGCGGTCGGTTTGCGGGGTCTGCCCTGCGGTCGCCTTGAGCCACATGTTTGTAAACCTCACTATGATACGACAGCTCGCGGCGCGTTGAGGACGGCGAGGGTGCTACAGTGAAGCGCAAACAAGAGAAAGGCATCACATGGCATTCGTTTCGCTCGCCATCATCGCACTCGTGGCCTTTGCGAGTCCTTTTATCGCCTCGGCGATTCCCGGAAAACCCGTTCCCGAGACGGTCTTTTTGCTCGTGCTCGGCGCGGTGCTGGGACCCCATATGCTCGGCGTCATCCATGTAGATGCTGAGGTCTCGCTTGTGTCCGAGCTGGGCCTGGCCTTCTTGTTCCTGCTTGCCGGCTTTGAGATCGACCCCAAGAGCATCACGGGCGTCGAGGGGCGCTACGGCTTGGCGACGTGGGTCGTCACGTTTGGTATCGCCTGGCTTGCCGTGCGCTTTACCCCGTGGTTCTCAGTCAGTCATTTCGACGGTATCGCCGTGACGCTTGCCCTCACTTCGACGGCGCTCGGCACGCTCGTGCCCATCATGCGTGAGCGCTCGCTCACTGGCACGCGTGTGGGCGACTCGATTCTCGCGTATGGCACCTGGGGTGAGCTCGGCCCTGTGCTCGCCATGTCGGTGCTGCTGTCTGCCCGCACTGGCATCCAAACGCTCGTAATCCTTGGCTTGTTTGCGGTGGTTTGCGTGTTGCTGGCTGTGGTCCCAAGCCGCTCCAAGCGTGTCGGCAGCCGCTTCTTTGCGTTTGTCGAGGAACGCGCCGATACCACGTCGCAGACCTTCGTGCGCCTGACGGTGCTCATCCTGGTCACACTCGTGGCGTTCTCGGCCGTCTTTGATCTCGACATCGTGTTGGGTTCTTTTGCCGCCGGCTTTGTCTTGCGCTATATCATCCCCGAGGGCAACCATACGCTCGAGACCAAGCTCGATGGCCTGGCCTACGGCTTTTTGATTCCGGTATTCTTTACCGTATCGGGCGCAAAGATCGATCTGACGGCCGTGGCGTCGCGCCCGGGTCTGCTCGTGGGCTTTATCGTGGCGTTGTTGATTATTCGTGCCGTGCCCATTCTTATTTCTATGAGCATTTGTCCTGCGACGCGCGATGTGTCGGCGTATGGTCGCATTACCGTGGCCCTGTACTGCACCACGGCCCTGCCGATCATCGTTGCCGTGACAAGCGTTGCCGTCAACGCGGGCGCGCTGTCGCAAGATATTGCGTCGGTCATGGTCGCTGCCGGTGCCATCACGGTGTTCTTGATGCCGTTGCTCGCGCAGCTCTTCTACCGCGTGGTCGACGCCGCGCCGGTCGCCGCCGTGGCAGAAGTTGCCGAGCATCCATCCGATGCGCTCGACATCCTGCGCGCCCATCACGATTTGGCGAGCCTGCTCGCACGTGAGCACGAGCTGCTGACTTCGCATGGCCATGGTCGCGTATTCGAGGGCTTGCCTACGCTCGATACGATTGCCGAGCGTCTTTCCGCCGAGGCGGCGAGCGGCCACATCGATGCCCGCATCGTGGACGCGGCGCATCTTCTTGCCGATAAGACCTATGGTGATGAGGTCGACCCGTCCGAGCTGACCCCGCGCGAGCGTCGCCGCCTGGAGCGCGCCAAGCTCGCCGTGCGCGAATACCGCCGCCGCATGTTGGAGCTCTATGCAAGAGAAGAAGCCGAGGACGACGACGGCAGGTAGCCAACGCCGTCGCGGAAAATGCATCCCAGAATCCGCGTCCAGAGTGGGACATAGTTTCTGAAAGAAGGCCCTGAGGGAAACTGCGCCCCGTTCTGAGCTGAAATACCGGGACGCAGCTTCCCCTGCAAGCAGAACAAGGCGCGCTGCCTGCGGTTGATGCAGACAGCGCGCCTTTTGCGTTGGGCCTCGTTGAGGTTCGAAGTAGTGGACTAGTTGGCCATGACGCCTTCGGTCCAAGCCTCGACGTCCTCGATGCGCAGGACGTTGGCGACCTCGGCCACGCAGTCGACGCCGGCAAGCTCGGCGGCGGCAGCCTGGACGTCCTTCTCGAGCGCGCGGTGCGTCAGGAAGATGACCGAGCAGGCATCGCTGACGCCCGACTTGCCGTCTTCGACCTGGTTGATGAGCGAGATCGAGATGTTGTGCTTGGCAAAGATGTCGACTGTCTCGGACAGGGCGCCCACGCGGTCGGCGACCTTCAGGCGCACATAGTACTTGGTCTGGAGCTCGTTCATGGGCTTAAAGGCGAGGTTGTGACCATAGGGCTCAATCTCGGGCAGCGGAGCCACGCCGCGGCTGATCTGCTCGGAGAGCGACAGGATGTCGCCCACGACGGCGCTCGCGGTGGGGAAGGAGCCTGCGCCGGCACCGTAGAACATGGTCTCACCCACGGCGTCGCCTACCACGTAGACAGCGTTCATGGCGCCGTTGACCTTGGCAAGCATGTGGTCGGCGGGGATCAGCGTGGGATGCACACGGACGTCGACGCCGGCGTCGGTGTTGCGGGCGATGCCGAGCAGCTTAATGGTGTAGCCGAGCTCACGGGCCTGGGCGATGTCCTCGGCACCGATGGTACGGATACCCTGCTGGTACACATCGTCGGTGGTAACGCGGGTGCCAAAGCCGATGGAAGCGAGGATCGCCGTCTTGCTGGCGGCGTCGAAGCCGTCGACGTCGGCGGACGGGTCGGCCTCGGCATAGCCCTTAGCCTGTGCGTCGGCGAGCACGTCGGCGTAATCGGCGCCCTCGGCGTCCATGCGCGACAGGATGTAGTTGGTGGTGCCGTTAAGGATGCCGGCGATGGTCAGGATCTTGTTGCCCACCAGGTCATGCTCAAGCGTGCTCACGATGGGGATGCCGCCGCCGCAGCTGGCCTCGCACTTAATCTGCACGCCGCACGCGCGTGCCTTCTCGGCAAGCGTCTCGACGTGACGGCCCAGCAGGGCCTTGTTGGCAGAGACGACGTGCTTGCCGTGCTCAAAGGCAGTGGTGAAGATCTCGGTTGCGGGATGCTCGCCGCCGATGAGCTCGACGACGATGTCGACGGCGGGGTCGGTGACGATGTCGTGCCAGTCACTCGTAAAGGCCTCGCGCTCAATGCCTGCCGCCTCGGCCTGCTCCCAAGCAAGCGCGCAGGCGCGGGTCAGCTTAAGGTCGATGCCGTAGGCTGCCAGGTACTCATCGTGGTGGCTCTTGATCAGACGGGCCACGCCGCCGCCGACGGTTCCCAGACCGATGAGGCCGACGTTCACGGTGCGCAGGGGTTCGCTCATAGATAGCTCCTTCGTGCATCTTATGGATGGATTAACCGCTTAAAGGTTGAGTGCATTCTAGCGTGAACCGAGGGCGCGTGCTCGCCAGGCAACAGGAGTCGCACAAAACGGCACCCCCGAAACGCTGCGGAAACATTGGAAACATGCTCGCTACAAACGAAACTCCGTAACAAACTGTCAACGTTTGCGCCATAAGGTTTGCCCCGTACCGCAAGACGGCCGCACTGCGGCCAGCGAAAAGGGGGACACCATGTTCAACATCAACAGCACGCTCAGCCGTAGGAACTTTCTCGCCGGTGCCGCGGCGCTCGGCAGCACCGTGGCACTCGCTGGTTGCTCGTCGGGTGGCTCGGAGGGCGGCTCCGCCGATGACGGCAAGACCTTCAAGATCGGTGTCATCGGCCCTCTGACCGGCGCCGCGGCAACCTATGGCGTTTCGGCCGAGAAGGGTGCCAAGCTCGCCGCCAAGGATTTCTCGACCAAGGACCTCAAACTCTCGCTTAAGTCCGAGGATGACGTCGCTGACGGCGAGAAGGCTATCAACGCCTTCAATACCCTGTGCGACTGGGGCATGCAGGCTCTCGTCGGCCCCGTCACGACTGGTGCCGCCGTCGCCGTCTCGGGTGAGATCGCCGACGATATGCTCATGGTCACGCCTTCGGCCTCGTCGCTCGACGTCACCAAGGATAAGACCGCGGTCTTTCAGGTTTGCTTCACCGATCCCACCATGGGCGCCAGCGCTGCGAAGTTCTTGGCCGAGAAGTACGCGGATGCCAAGATCGCCCTGTTCTACAACTCCGGCGATACGTACAGCTCGGGTGTTGCCGATGCCTTTGCCGAGCAGGCCAAGGAGTCCAAACTTGATATCGTCGATACCGAGACCTTTAAGGACGATTCCTCCACGAGCTTTACCAACCAGCTCACCAAGGCCAAGGAGGCCGGCGCCACGCTCATCTTTGCGCCGATCTACTACACGCCGGCGTCCGTTTTGCTCAAGAACGCCAAGGACATGGGCTACGACATGACCCTCATGGGTACCGACGGCATGGACGGCCTGCTCTCTGTGGAAGGCTTCGATACCTCTCTTGCCGAGGGCGTGCTGCTTATGACCCCGTTCTCTGCCGACGACGAGAAGAATGCCGACTTCGTCAAGGCATATAAGGACGCCTACGACGAGACGCCTAACCAGTTTGCCGCCGACGCCTACGATTGCGTCCACGCAATCGTCGAGGCTATCGATAAAGCGGGCATCGACCTTACGGCCGACGGCGCCGACATTGCCGGCGACCTTGCCAAGGCCATGCGCAAGATCAAGATCGACGGCCTGACCGGCGAGCTAACGTGGAATGACGAAGGTCAGGTCGAAAAGCCTGCTACGGCCTATGTGATTCAGGACGGTAAGTACATCGCCGCCTAAGTGCATATACATCGAGACCGGCGGGCCGTTTTATTCAGGGCAAGGACGCCTGTAACAGAACGGAAACATTACTTTCACACAATAAAGTGGCTAAACTGCATAAACCGACAGGAATACGCAGAATTATGGATAAATGGACAAAACAAAAGAAAAGTTGAAATAATCGCCACTTTTCTCAACTAAAGCGTCTACTATTTTGCGAACGCCGAACACGGCGAAGGATGGCCTGTCGGGTAACCGAAACCCGACGAGATTTGAGAGGAGAGCCGCATGTCGAGCCTCACCGGTAAGTCATTGAACCCTGTTATGAATCGCAGGAGCGTTATCGCGAGCGCAGCAGGTCTGGGGGCGATGTCCATTCTAGCTGGCTGCTCCTCCAACGGCGGCGACAGCGGTTCCGCGTCGGGCGACGCTTCGTTTAAGATCGGCACCATCGGCCCGCTGACCGGTGCCAACGCGTCCTACGGCAAGTCCGTTACACAGGCTGTCGAGCTTGGCTGCAAGGATTTCTCGACCAAGGAGCTGCCGCTTGTCAGCAAGGCCGAGGACGACCAGGCTGACGGCGAGAAGGCCGTCAACGCCTTCAACACCCTGCTCGACTGGGGCATGCAGGCCCTTGTCGGTCCGACCACCACGGGTGCGTCGGTCGCCGTTGCTGCTGAGTGCGGTAACGACCCCGAGACGTTCATGATTACCCCGTCCGCGTCCTCCGAGGACGTTACCAAGGGCAAGGATTGCGTCTTCCAGGTTTGCTTTACCGACCCCAACCAAGGTGTCAACGCTGCCAAGTTCCTGGCGCAGAAGTATGCGAACGAGAAGTTCGTGCTGTTCTATAACTCCGGCGACGCCTATTCTTCGGGCATCGCAGATTCCTTTAAGGCCCAGGCCGCTAAGTCTAAGCTTGAGATTGTCGACGAGGAGACCTTTAAGGACGACTCCGCCACGAGCTTTACCAACCAGCTGACCAAGGCCAAGCAGGCAGGCGCCACCATGATCTTTGCGCCGATCTACTACACGCCGGCGTCCGTCCTGCTCAAGAACGCCAAGGACATGGGCTACGACGTCAAGATGATGGGCTGCGACGGCATGGATGGCATCCTGGGCGTTGAGGGCTTCGACACCTCTCTTGCCGAGGGTCTGCTGCTCATGACCCCGTTTTCCGCCGACGACGAGAAGAACGCCGACTTCGTCAACGCTTACAAAGATAAGTACGGCGATACCCCCGACCAGTTTGCCGCCGACGCCTACGACGGCGTGCATGCTGTGGTCGAGGCTCTCAAGGAGGCCGGCCTGGGTGTCGACGCCGATCCCACCGAGGTTGCCGAGAAGCTTCCCGAGGCTATGCGCAACATTACTGTTGACGGCCTGACTGGCAAGCTCTCCTGGAACGACAAGGGCCAGGTCCAGAAGGAGCCCACGGCGTACGTCATCACCGATGGCAAGTACGTACAGGCCTAATTGGCCGCCTTACATAGAGCGGTTTTGATCCCAAGCAGGGGAGGTTTTGGCCTTCCCTGCTTGCTTGGTATCTAGGGACAGTGTAACGTCCCTGTTTCATACATTAACTGGAAACCTATTCGAAAGGGGGATGTGGAACATGACGGTCTTTATCCAATACCTGGTCAACGGCCTGTCCATGGGCAGCGTCTACGCCATCATCGCGTTGGGCTACACCATGGTCTACGGTATCGCCAAGATGCTGAACTTCGCTCACGGCGATGTCATCATGGTCGGTGCCTATGTCTCGTTCTGTGCCACGTCGTATCTCGGCCTTCCGGGCTGGGCATCTGTAATTCTTTCTTGTGTGGTCTGTACCGTTCTCGGTGTTCTCATCGAGGGTCTGGCATACAAGCCGCTGCGCCAAGCAGGCCCGCTGGCCGTTCTGATCACGGCTATCGGCGTGTCTTACTTCCTGCAGAACGCCGCGCAGCTTCTGTGGGGCGCCACGCCCAAGAACTTCACTTCGCTCGTCACCTTCCAGGTGCCGGAGTTCTTGGCCAAGTTCAACGTGAGCGCCGTCTCGCTCGTCACCATCGTCGCCTGCCTGGTTATCATGGCCGGCCTGATGTTCTTTACAGGTAAGACCAAGATGGGCAAGGCCATGCGCGCCGTGTCCGAGGACAAGGCTGCCGCTCAGCTCATGGGCATCAACGTCAACCGCACCATTTCGATGACGTTTGCCATCGGCTCTGCCCTTGCCGCCATCGCCGGCGTGCTGCTGTGCTCCTACTCGCCGGTGCTGCAGCCCACGACGGGTGCTATGCCTGGCATCAAGGCCTTCGACGCCGCTGTCTTCGGTGGCATCGGCTCCATCCCCGGCGCTTTTGTCGGTGGCATTCTCATCGGCATCATCGAGGCGATGGCGCAGGCTTACATTTCCACGAGCCTTGCCAACTCCATCGTCTTTGGTGTTTTGATCATCGTCCTGCTCGTCAAGCCTGCCGGCCTCTTGGGCAAGTACGTCCCCGAGAAGGTGTAGGTGAGCGTTATGAAGTTTCTTAAAGACAAGCAGACGCGTCACGACTTTGTTACGTACGCCATGTGCGTTGTGGCGTTCGCCATCGTGTTCTTTATGCAGTCCAACCACATGATCCCGCGCATGATTGCTGGTCAGTTGGTTCCTATTACGGCCTACATCGTCATGGCCATTTCCCTCAACCTTGTCGTCGGCATCGCGGGCGACCTGTCGCTGGGCCATGCGGGCTTTATGAGTGTCGGCGCCTACACGGGCATCGTCACCGCCGTCGCGCTGGAGAGCGCCGTTCCCTCCGATCCGGTGCGCCTTATCATCAGCATCGTGGTCGGCGCTATCGCCGCTGCCATCTTGGGCTTCTTGATTGGTATCCCGGTCCTGCGCCTGAGCGGCGATTACCTGGCTATCGTGACGCTGGCCTTTGGCGAGATCATCAAAGAGATCGTCACCTGCCTCATTGTGGGCGTCGACTCCCGCGGCCTGCACGTGATCTTTAACATCACGGGCAACTCTACGATCGACGACCTGCACCTGCTCGAGGACGGCACCGCCATCATCAAGGGCGCCCAGGGCGCCTCGGGCGTGTCGACGTACTCGACCTTCCTCGCCGGTGCCATCCTGGTCATGGTCGCACTCGTGATCGTGCTCAACCTGGTTCGCAGCCGTACCGGCCGTGCCATTATGGCCGTGCGCGATAACAAGATTGCAGCCGAGTCCGTAGGCATCTCCGTCACCGAGTACCGCATGATCGCCTTCGTGGCTTCCGCTGCCCTCGCCGGTGCTGCCGGAGCCCTCTTCGGCGGTAACTTCTCGCAGCTCTCCGCCACCAAGTTCGACTTCAACACGTCCATTCTCATCCTGGTGTTCGTGGTCCTGGGCGGTCTGGGCAATATGCGCGGCTCCGTCATCGCGGCGGCGCTACTCACGGTGCTTCCCGAGCTGCTTCGTCAGTTCTCGGACTACCGCATGCTCATCTACGCCATCGTGCTGATCCTGGTCATGATTTTTACCAACAACCCGCAGCTCAAGGCGTTCTTCGGTCGCGTCAAGGACCGCTTTGCTTCCAAGAAGGAGGTGGCAGCCGATGCCCAGTAAATTTGAGTTCAAGAAGGGCAAGATGGTCCCGTATCCTTCTGGCGCCATCGTTCCCGATCGTGACCTGGGCGAGCGCCCTGCACTCGAGTGCATCCACCTGGGCATTGAGTTCGGTGGCCTTAAGGCAGTCGACGACTTTAGCCTGACTATCGGCAAGACCGAGATCGCCGGTCTGATCGGTCCCAACGGCGCCGGCAAGACCACGGTCTTCAACCTGCTCACCAAGGTGTACCAGCCCACGCATGGCACCATCCTGCTCGACGGCGAGGACACTTCGGGCAAGTCGGTCTACCAGGTCAACCGCATGGGTATTGCCCGTACCTTCCAGAACATTCGCCTATTCAACACCATGACGGTGGAGGATAACGTCAAGGTCGGCCTGCACAACCAGGAGCGCTACTCCGGCTTTGAGGGCGTGCTGCGCCTGCCGACGTATTGGAAGCACGAGAAGGCCGCCCACGAGCGCGCCATGGAGCTGCTGTCCATTTTTGACATGGAGCACCTGGCAAATGAACAGGCCGGCTCGCTTCCTTACGGCGCTCAGCGCCGTCTGGAGATCGTCCGCGCGCTTGCCACTAACCCCAAGCTGCTGCTGCTCGACGAGCCTGCCGCCGGCATGAACCCGTCCGAGACCGCAGAGCTCATGGCGAACATCGTCAAGATTCGCGACACCTTCGGCATCGCCATCATGCTTATCGAGCATGATATGTCGCTCGTTATGAACATCTGCGAGGGCATCTGCGTGCTTAACTTTGGCAAGGTTATCGCCAAGGGTACGGCGGAGGAAATCCAGAACAACGACGCCGTTATCGAGGCGTATCTGGGTAAGCAGGATAAGGGGGAGAACTAAATGGCAGAGCCGATGCTTTCCGTCTACAACATCAACGTCTGGTACGGCGCCATCCACGCCATCAAGGACATCTCCTTTAACGTTAACGAGGGCGAGATCGTGGCCTTGATTGGTGCCAACGGTGCCGGCAAGTCCACAACGCTCAAGACCGTCTCGGGCCTGCTGCGCTCCAAGACCGGCTCCATCAAGTTTATGGGCGAGGACATTACCCATACGCCCGCTGATAAGCTGGTTGGTAAGGGCCTGGCTCAGGTTCCCGAGGGTCGTCGCGCCTTTTTGCAGATGACGGTCGAGGAGAACCTGGAGATGGGCGCCTATACACAGCCCAAGTCCACAATTGCTCCGGGCCTGGAGCGCGTCTACGAGCAGTTCCCGCGCCTGAAGGAACGTCGTCGCCAGGTCGCCGGCACCCTTTCGGGCGGCGAGCAGCAGATGCTCGTTATGGGGCGCGCCCTTATGAGTAACCCCAAACTGCTTATGCTCGACGAACCTTCCATGGGTCTGGCACCGATTCTGATCGAACAGATCTTCCAGATTGTCGAGGACCTGCACAAGGCCGGCACCACGGTGCTTCTGGTCGAGCAAAACGCGCAGATGGCGCTTTCCATCGCCACACGCGGTTACGTGCTCGAGACCGGCAAGATCACCATGACCGGCACCGGCCAAGAGCTCCTGCACGACGACAACGTCCGCAAGGCCTATCTGGGTGGTTAATCCATTCAACAAAGGGGGCGCTGACCAACCCGGTCAGCGCCCCCTTTTAAGTTGCGGTGGAATAGGGACTAAATGGGAGTCTCAGAGGCCAAAAGAGTCCCTATTCCACCGCAACTTCATGGGGATGTGTGACAATGCCCGTCGGAAAACATCTGCTGTCTTTGGGGGTCTATCTATGGTGTACGAGTTTTGTGCCGAGAACTTTGAGCGGGTGCCGGCGGCTATCGATGCCGGTGCAAGGCGTATTGAACTGTGCGACAACCTTGCCGTCGGTGGCACTACACCCTCGGCCGGTGTTATCAGCGCTACAGTCAGCTATGCTCACGAGCATGACGCGCGAGTGATGTGCATGATTCGTCCGCGTGGCGGTGACTTTCATTACAACCAAGACGAGCTGCGCATGATGGAGATGGACCTGGGCCTTGCCGTAAGCGCCGGCGTTGACGGCTTGGTCTTTGGCAGCTGCAAGCCCTGCGCTGGCGGATGGGCGCTCGACGAGCTTACGTTGGGCGCCCTCGTGATGGCCGCGGGCTGCGCGACCGAGGAATGCAAGCGTGAGCCCATCGACATCACCTTCCACATGGCGTTTGATCAGCTCTCGCCCGAGGCTCAGCTCGACGCGATTGACATACTCGTCGACTGCGGCATCACACGCATCTTGACGCATGGCGGCGCTGCCGGTACGCCGATCGAGGACAACTTCGAAAACCTGGCCCGCTTGATCGAGTATGCGGGCGATCGCTTGACCATCCTTCCCGGCGGCGGCATTTCCACGGCCAACCGCGATACCGTGGCGGCGGCACTGGGCGTCTCCGAGCTCCATGGCACAAGGATCGTACCGCTGGAGGTGTAGCCCGTGGCGCTTGTATTCGATGTTCAGCAGGCGAGTGGCAAGCCCGACGACAACCGTCGTCCCGGCACCGCGTGCCCCTTTTGCGATACAGAAGGGCTCACCAACATCATCCAGCGCGACGGTGACTGCATCTGGCTCGAGAATAAGTTCAAAACCCTGCGCGCCACCCATCAAACCGTGCTAATCGAGTCGGCCGATCACGATGCCGACCTGGTGACCTATGAGCCGGATGAACTCCACCATGTGATGCGGTTTGCCCTGGGTTGCTGGCAGCAGATGATCGATTCACAGCAGTATCGAAGCGTGCTCATGTACAAGAACAAGGGTCCGCTCTCGGGCGGTAGTCTCGTTCATCCGCACATGCAGATTGTGGGTTTGGAGCAGGAAGACGGCTATGCTTCGCTGACTTCTGCCAATTTCGAAGGCATCAATGTCTGGCGACAGGGGAGAATCGCGGTCAACATCTCAACCGAACCGATCATGGGGTTCTTTGAGATCAACGTTTCAGCCCCGCAGGGAATCGCCGCCAGCGATGACACGAGAGACCAAGCCGAGGCGGATCTCTTCGCCGACGCAATCCAGGCAGCTCTGCGCTATATCTTGCACGAGCACCATGGCGGTCGTGCAGAGTCGTACAACCTGTTCTTCTATCACATGAGCGGCCGGACCATTGCCAAGGCGCTTCCACGTTGGGTGGTTTCACCCTACTTTGTCGGGTATCGGCTGGCTCAGGTCAATGCTGAGACCACGCTCGATGTCGATGCGGAGCGACTCCGCGCACATCTGGAGGCGCTCACATCGTAAAGTGAGCGCCCGCACACTGCGGACGGTTTAGCGCGCCATTGCATCGCGGCCGGCCTCGACGCGCTTGCGCTGGGCGGCGCGCTCCTCGCCGGTCAGACGCTCAAAGAAGTGCCCGATAAGCGAGGCGAGCACCTGCTGAAACAACGTTCCACACATGACGGGAAACACAACTTCGCCCGGAAAGTATTGCGTGGCGATGACGGCGCCCGAAGAGATATTGCGCATGCCGCAGGTAAAGCACATGGTGGTCGTTTCGCTATATGGCAGATGCAGCGCGCGAGCGACCAGAATGCCGACGACAAAGCCGCTGATGGCGAAGACCAAAATAAAGAGGGCTACTTCCAAGCGCACCGCGTTCATGTGCAGCATGTACTCGCTCATGGCGGTGGAGTTGGAGGCGATAACGCCCATCATCATGAACTTGCAGGCGGGTGAGAGCGCGGGGGAGAGTTTTTCGTGCCCCCATCCGCGCGTGAGCTCGTTGATCACGATGCCGAGCACGGCGGGGATGGCGATCATAAAGGCCATGTTCTGCATCATACTTGGCACGTCGATCGAGACGGTGGCGCCCAGCAGGAGCTTGAGCGTAAGCGGAATCGTCACAGGTGAGATGACCGAGGACGTCAGGATGATGGTGAGTGCGAGCGGGCCGTTGCCGCCGAACATGCTGATCCACATAAAAGCGGTGACTGCCACGGGCACACTGTATTCGAGCACGATGCCGCAGACAAGGTTGGGGTTGGAGCCAAAGAACAGTGAGCCCATGGCATACGCCGCGATGGGGATGATCACAGCTGAGACAAATAACGCCAAAATCAGATGCAGGGGACGGCGGAACACCTCAGCTACCTGATGGAAGGTGTTGCTGAGCGCGCCTTGGAACGTCATAAAGGCAAACAGGGTGGGAACGATGGGCTTGAGAACGCCGATCTGCTGAGGAAAGAGCACGCCGAGCGCCACGCAAATCGGAACGATGATTTGCATGTGCCCCGCGAGAAACTTGCCCAGTCCAACCCATTGCTTCATATGCTCTTGTGACTCCCTTTGCTCGTGAATCCGTTTTGAATGGATATGCTAGACGCTTGCATGCGCCCGTGCGCCAGAAACGCTCGAATATTTCGAGGCTATTACCGCCCTCGTTTATCGAAACCACGGCGTGCTGGACGTTGTGCGTCCGCGCTGCACGGTATAATAAATCCGTTCAACAGATCTGCCTGCCGAAGCGGGCATACACAGAGGACTCATCGCTATGAACCGTGAGAGGTATCGCGGCGACCTGCCCCTATCGGGGGTGGGTGCCTATGTCATCGCTTAAGACGACGCATCGCTGGGCGGTCGCTCAGCAAAACCCCGAGCTCGAAAAGGAGCTTTCGGCTGGTCTGGGCATTCCCGGGCTGGTGGCGCGCATTATGGTCGCGCACGGCATTGGCTCCATCAAAGAGGGCCAATTGTTTTTGACGCCTTCGCTCGATCGCGACTGGGCCGACCCACTCATTATCCCGGGCATGTCGGTCGTTGCCGACCGCGTCGAGCGTGCTATTCGCAACCACGAGCACATTGCAGTCTTTGGCGATTTTGACGTTGACGGTATTACGTCGACCTGCCTGTTGACCGAGGCGCTGCGCACGTTTGGCGCCGATGTCACGCCGTTTATTCCGCATCGCTTTGATGAAGGCTACGGTCTTTCGCGCGCGGCGCTCGACCGCGTTAACGAGCTTGCTCGCCCCCAGCTGATCGTGACCGTCGATAACGGCATTGCCGCCAAGGAAGAGGTTTCCTACCTGGAGAGCCTGGGGATCGATTTGGTGGTCACGGACCATCACGAGCCCTCCGACCAGGTGCCGCAGGGTGTGCCCCTGACTGACCCCAAGCTCGAGGACGAGGGCCCCTCGCGTGAGCTTGCCGGTGCTGGTGTGGCGCTCAAGCTGGTGCAAGTCCTGGGTGAGCGCCTGGGCAAGCCGTCGTATTGGCGTTCGCTAATCGAGGTCGCGGCGCTGGGCACCGTGTCCGACATGATGCCGCTCACGCCCGAGAACCGCGCGCTGGTTGCCGAGGGCATCCAGCAGATGCGCGTAACCGCTCGCCCCGGCTATATCGCGCTTGCCGCGCTCGCCAAGGCGGACCTTTCGAGCATTACGGCGGATGGCCTGTCATTCTCGCTCATTCCCCGCTTAAACGCTGCCGGTCGCATGGCTGATCCCAAGCTGGCGCTCGACCTGCTGCTTGCCCGCGATCCCATCGAAGCAAGCGCACTGGCGGCTGAGCTCGAGGAAATCAACCGCCAGCGCCGTGAGATCGAGGCGGAGCTCACGCGCGATGCCATGGCAAAGGTCGAGGAGACCTATGACGGCGGACGCGCGATCGTCGTGGGCGGCGAAGGCTGGCACGAGGGCGTCAAGGGCATCGTGGCAAGCCGTCTGACCAACCGCTACCACGTGCCGGCGCTGCTGTTCTCGATCGAGGACGGTATCGCCCGCGGCTCTGGTCGCTCGGTGGGCAAAGTTAACCTGTTTGACGCCATCGAGCGCTGTTCCGACCTGATGATTCGTCGCGGCGGACATGCCGGTGCGGTGGGTGTGACCATCGAGGCATCCAAGCTCGATGAGTTCCGCCGTCGCCTTTCAGCCGTGTTGTCCGAGCTTCCCGCCGAGGACTTTGAGGACACCGACGAGGTTGCCGCCACGGTCGACCTTTCCGAATTGAATATCGAGACCATCGAGCAGATTTCCCGCCTTGAGCCGTTTGGCCAGGGTAATAAGGTGCCGCTGCTGGCTGCCGAGGGCGTGATGATGTGTGATCGCGCCGTGGTGGGTAAGACCGGCGAGCACATGCGCTTCGTGGCGACGGATGGCGCCGCGAGTGTGCCGGCCATCATGTTTCGTGTACCGCAGATCGACAAGCTTATCAATTGCGACAGCGCCGTCGACTTGGTGTTCGAGGCCGTTGCCGAGCATTGGCAGGGTCGTGTGAAGCCCAAGCTCATGGTCAAGGATGTTCTGGTCCGCGGTACCACGCTGCCCAGCGTCGATGATCCGGCATGCGAGCTTCGTCGTGGCGTGCAGCCGGCGGATTCCGGCCTGCGCCTGGAGTCGCGCAAGCGCGAGACGCTCGCCCAGCTTTCTTATACCGAGCTCACGCGCTCGCTTATCCATAGCTTTATCGGCTCCCACCCACACCGCGCGCAGGTCGAGGCGCTCGATGCCCTGGCCGATCACCAGAGTGTCTTGGCGGTTATGGGAACGGGCCGCGGCAAGTCGCTCATCTTCCATGTGCATGCCGCGCGTGAGGCGCTGCTTCGCGGACGTGCGAGCATCTTTGTCTATCCGCTGCGTGCGCTTGTTGCCGACCAGGCCTATCACCTCTCGTCGACGATGGCATCGCTTGGCATTGGCGTTGGCGTGCTGACCGGCGAGACCGTGGAGGCCGCACGCGATGACGTGTTCGCCGGCCTAGCTTCGGGCCGCACCGGTATCGTGCTCACGACGCCCGAGTTCCTGTCTATCCACCGTGACCGTTTCGCGCGTTCGGGCCGCATCGGCTTTGTCGTTATCGATGAGGCGCACCACGCCGGCCTTGCCAAGGGCGGCGACCGCAGCGCCTATCTTGACATGCCCGATATCCTCAAAGCCCTGGGCGACCCGGTCGTTATGGCTGCGACGGC
>CAJMRR010000031.1 GCA_905215835.1 uncultured bacterium
CTTGCAGGCCACGGCAGCGTCTCCCCCACCGCGCCCCGCGCTATACTCGTCCGCATGGATATCAACGCACGCAACATAGCAACGCCCGCCGCGGACGCGCCAGCGACGCCACCCGCCTCCGCCCCCGCGCCCGTCGTGGGCCGTTTCGCCCCGTCGCCCTCGGGCCGCATGCACCTGGGCAACGTGTTCAGCTGCCTGTGCTCGTGGCTTTCGGCCCGCAGCCAGGGCGGCAGCATCGTGCTGCGCATCGAGGACCTGGACGATCGCTGCAAGCGCCCGGAACTTGCCGCTCAACTGATTGACGATCTGACCTGGCTGGGGCTCGAGTGGGACGAAGGCCCCTACTACCAGCACGATCGCCTGGATCTGTACGAGGACGCCCTGCGCCAGCTGCAAGACGCCGGCCTCACCTATCCCTGTTTTTGCACGCGTGCCGAACTCCACGCCGCGAGCGCGCCGCACGCCAGCGACGGCACGCCCATCTACCGCGGCGCCTGCAGAGGTCTTTCTGCTGATGAAATCACCCGCCGCAGTGCCCTGCGTGCTCCGGCCACGCGCCTGCGCGTGCCCACCGTCGACGACCTCGCCAGCGACGTGATCGAATTCGTGGACCGCACGTACGGAGCCCAATGCGAAGCACTCGCCACCGAGTGCGGTGACTTTTTGGTGCGCCGCAGCGACGGCGTGTTTGCCTATCAGCTGGCCGTGGTGGTCGACGACGCTGCCATGGGCGTCACCGAGATCGTACGCGGATGCGACCTGCTTGGTTCCACGCCGCGCCAGATCTATCTGCAACATCTGCTGGGACTGCCCACGCCGCACTACGCGCACATTCCGCTGCTCATGTCACCGGACGGCCGCCGCCTTTCCAAGCGCGATCGCGATCTGGACCTGGGCGAGCTCCGCACCCGCTTTGGCACACCCGAGGCGCTGTTGGGATGGCTCGCCGGGCAAACAGGCATCGCGCCGGACACCACGCCGCGTACCGCCGAGCAGCTGGTCGAGCACTTTAGCTGGGACGTCATCCGCGCGCATCGGGAGAACATCACTGTAACGGTCGAGTAGCCAGCCACCCCGCCTCTACGCAACATCCCAGGGCTGGAGTTCGTCGCCCAAGCGAACGATGCAGTCGTAGAGCACGGTGTGACGCTCGGCCGGGTTGGTATCCCGATGAAAATGCCCGTAGTACCAGCGCTTGTAGTCCAAGCGGTCTTCCAGCTCATCGAAAAATGCCGTAAGCCGATCAACGGAGGGGCAATTCCAGCCGGACGCTGGATAAAGCGTGGACGAAAGCATGCGCGTAGAGCAGGTGTGAGTGATCACGTAGTCGACCGTCCAGCCCACGCTGTCGAGCTTTGCCCGCGCCTCCTCAAAGTTGCGCTCGTCCGGCAGCTCCTGCGGCCACCAGCTGGAATACGGAATGCGGTATTCCTTGTCCACGCTCGTGGCGCCGCCCATGGTAAAGACCGTTGAGCCGTCGAGCTCAAAAACCTCGCCGCGCGTCAGGCGCCGTATGGGAGAGGTGTCCGACAGGCGCTGCGTCAGCCCACCGTGCCACAACTCCATGGGGCGCTCCGCCCAGTGATCGAAACGCTCGTGGTTGCCGTCGACAAACAGCACGGTATAGGGACGCGATTCCAGCCAAGCGATGTCGGCACATTCTTCGGCAGAGAAATCCCACGGAAAGCCAAAGTCGCCGGCGATAATCAGATAGTCGTCGCTCGTCAGACTATCCCCAAGGTCCCAGTCGCGCAGCTTTTGCATGTCGACGCCGCCGTGAATATCGCCCGTCACATAGACCGTCATCGGATCACCACTTCCCTGTAAGTCGCTAGCCCGCATTCTGCACGATCACTAAGCCAACCGTTCCAGCCCTTAGGGCTTACCCCTCGTTCTTCCATCCAAACGGGTCAAGCACCCAAAAAACCAGATCGAGCACGCCGCCGGTCATCATGGCGCCGGCAAGGGCCATGCAAACGTGCAGAGAGACGGCACTTCGGAGCACGTCGAACGGCCCCAGAACAGCCAGCAGCGCAACCGCTGTGCCGGCAAGGCACAACGCGAGGCACGGCCACGCGTCCTTGACGCACTTCTTTGCGAGATGCTTGGTGTTGTCACTCATCAATATCGAACTCCTTAGAGGGTCGTTGTTCAGATACATGCCGCCGCGACAGAACGGATCGGCAGGGGAAGTGTCACATGCCGTGCGGACACAAATGCCGATCGCCGTCACTTACCTACCGTTCACAAAAAAGCAGTCCGATTAATTTCCACGAAGATCTTGATCTCTTCCTCGGTCAGTGCGATCCTTCGATCAAGCTTCCTGGATAGGGGCTGGAAGATGAGACGGATGTCTCTAGGCACAACACCATAACGCCCGATCACCGTTATGGCTTTCGTCTAGAGCTGGGAGACCAGCTTTTTTGTTAGCGATGCTCCCTTTCAATCTCCGGCACTCCAAGAGCGCAGGCCTGTTGTTTTGACTACTTTAGACGAAAGGGTTTCGCTATGAGCACCGACATTATTGTTCGCTTTACCGACAGCTACGAGCAAAAAGTTGGAGACATTAAAAAGATCGTCGGGCTGATGTCCCCCAAATCCATTATCAAAATTATCGACACGCTCGATCTCGATGCCAACCCCCGCAATTCCCGTTTGGGCTCAGTGACCGATGCTATTCAGGCATCCATTCGCGCTGATGAACTTTCTCACACGCAAAAGCTCTTCCCTTTTAAATCAAAGGGAATTCTGCTTGCGTCCTCGAGCTACGAGCCCCTTGATCGCGGGCGTTATCGTCTAAGCTTTGCTTCTCACGACGAAGTTGAGGGAATTCTTGACGGCGGCCACAACACACTCGCAATCGGCAGCTACATTCTCAGCGAAGCCGAACATGCACTTGGCAATCGACCTCCCAAAAAGAACGAAGTCACAATCTGGGATTCATTCAAGCAAACATGGATGAACCGTCGAACCGATATTGAAGAGTATCTATCACTTCTCCGTGAAGAAAAAGCAGCCCTCAAAGAGAAAGGCATAAGCACTCTAGACTTCTCGATTCCTGTCGAATTGCTCGTTCCAACCAACCCAAACGATGCGCTCTGCGTTGAGAACTTCCGCACCTCACTTTTGGAAATCTGCGACGCTCGCAACAATAACGCTCAACTCACACAAGGCACCAAGGGCAATCAGGAAGGTCTTTTTGATTCCTTTAAGGCTCTTTATGCCGAAAAATATCCTGAATTTGCAGCCAAAATCAGCTGGAAAACCAACGACGGCAACCCCATTGAATCCAGAAAGCTTGTCGCACTCTCTTGGATCCCGTTATCGCTCATCTCAAGTAACGTCACCTCTGGCGACATCGAAGCGCCACAACTTCCCCTAGTCTATAGCGGCAAGGAGAAGTGCCAGGAAAAGTTCTTGCAGCTTATGAGGGATGACCGAGTAAGCAAAGCTGCTGGTTCAGCGCGCCGCGAACTCAAGAATCCGCAAGTTCTTAGCGCGCTCAAAGTGGCTACGGACCTTCCCGGTCTATACGATGAAATCTATTCGCGTTTCCCCAAGCACTACAACAAAACAGGAAGCTACGGAAAAATCGGCGCCGTTAAGAGCCTTAAGAATAGTCGCAATGAATACAAAACTCCCTTCTTTGAAAAGGCAACGGACAATCCTGTTCCTGATGGCTTTATCTACCCCCTAGTCTGCGGCCTCCGTGCATTGATGGAAGCAGATGATCAGGGGAAGGTGTATTGGAAAACCGATCCTCACAAGTTTCTCGATAGCCCCGCATTTGAAAACGTCGTTGCCCAGTACAGCGGCGTCATCCAACAATCCGATTACGATCCGCAAAAGGTCGGCAAAGGCGCTATGAGCTACACCGCCGCAGAGAACTCCATGAAGCTCGCAGTTCTTATGGGCTAGCGGCCTTGAAGGAGCGCCATATAGGCAAACGGAAGTGTCGAGCAGTGAGGCACCCTCCTTCATATTTGATCGAGCGGACAGCACTTTAGCACTTGAGTGCTGTCCGCCTGGCTCGCCGAACAAACTTAAACTGCATCGGCACAACGCATCGTTCCGATATATATTTTTTTAGCCCTTAAACACCATATCGTTGTGATATTCAATAAACTCCGCCCTAGGACTTGATTGTTTGGGCAGTGTAATTCGCTCACCGTTATAACGCCATAGGTACTCATCTTCGGGCGCCTCGTGCCTAACCATGCTAGACACTATAATCTTCAAATCCTTCGTTATGGTTATAAGCCCTTGGTCAAATGCCCTATCGTGAAGAGCATTCAAAAGCAATCCGTTGTCTGGCGCAAGCCTCTCAGTTTTGGGATCGGACGCCTTCCATGGCTTGATGTGGCTCGCTACCAGTAATTTCTGATTCGATAGACCTGTTAAACAGCAATGCGAGTTGTAATTAACGAGCAATGTATTACGAAAGAACTGCTGATTAACGCGGGTTGAGATAATCACATCACGATCTCGTCCTTCCGGCAAGCTAGCTCCAATTGCATCTTGCAGATCGTCGCTCATCACATCGCCCGAATCAAGTTGATCAAGCTGGCCAAAGAAAGCATCAGCCGCTTCCTCAATCAACTCGTCGCCACCCGATGAGTACTCCGCCCATACCATCTTGTCCATCTTGCTGGCATTAACCATTCCCACCTTGCCGCGCGCACGACGTCGTTCATCAAACGAAGCGAGGTTCCATATCTTCAAGGAAACCGCTGCCGGCGTTCTACCGATGGCGCGAGCTAACGTCTGCACGTCCTCACCTTTGTCATCAATCAACCTTGCAGGCAGAGCAAGGTACAAAAACAACGCCGCCAGGGTTTCTTCCCTCGACCAGTTTTTTCTTCGCTCCGCCATATCGACCATCTCGCTTGCACGTCATTTGCTCAGTGAGACCAGGATAACCCAAAGTACCCGATTCAAAACTGTCCCGGACGATTCCCCGCGCCACCCAAAAACTCATCCAACATTAATCTTGGCTCAAGAATCGCTTAATCTATAACCTGCACTATAGAGTTCGACCAAGGGCGGGGCGGCGCCGCGCAACGCAGGCCGCCGAACGCAACGCTCGCGCCCAGGCAGATCGCCTGGCGTCGCGCCCATCGAACGAAAGGACAGGTCATGGACGACCTCGAAAAAGTTGAAACCATCCGCACCAAGTGCAACGTGAGCTACACCGATGCCAAGGCCGCGCTCGACGCCGCCGACGGCAACGTTTTGGACGCCATCATTTGGCTCGAGTCGCAGGGCAAGACGCAGACCACATCGGCGCACGCCGCCACCGAGTCCGTGCCGGTCGATGAGCCCTCGGCCGAGATGGTCGCCGCGCAGGCCGCCTACGAGAAGTCGAGCGAAAAGACCGACTTCTCCAAGAAGATGGACAGCGTGTGGGAGTACCTCAAAAAGCTCTTCCGCCTGAGCCTGGACACCAAGTTTATCGCCACGCGCCGCGATGCGATCATCCTCAACATCCCCATCCTGATCCCCATCATCGCCCTGTTTGCCTGGGGCGCTACGATTTGGCTGATGCTGATTGGCCTGTTCTTTGGCATGCGCTACCGCATCGACAGCGACGGCGACGTGCCCGGCAGCATCAACAACCTTATGAATCACGCCGCCGACGCCGCGGACGACATCAAGCAAAATCTGAACGGCGACAAGTAATCGCAGACGGGGGCACACATGGCACGGATCCTGATCGTAGAGGACGAGGAGAAAATCGCCCGCTTTGTGACGCTCGAGCTGGAGCACGAGGGCTACCAAGTGGAGCACGCCGCTGACGGCCGCACCGCCGTGGACCTGGCGCTGGAGCGCGACTACGATCTGATTCTGCTCGATGTGCTGTTGCCACAGCTCAACGGCATGGAGGTCCTGCGGCGTGTCCGCAAGCACAAGGATGTGCCGGTGATTATGGTCACCGCGCGAGATGCCGTGATGGACAAGGTGGCCGGGCTCGATGCCGGCGCCGACGATTACCTGACCAAGCCGTTTGCGATTGAGGAGTTGTTCGCACGGATCCGCGTTGCGCTGAAGCGCTCGGAGGCCGTGCGGGCGGCTTCGGGCGTTGGCGGCGTTGGGGCCGGGGAGGGCGCTACGGGTGCCGCTGCGATACCCCCGGCTGGAGACTCAGCCAAGACCTCAGCCGCGCCCTCCCCCGCCGCGCTCACCGTCGGTTCGGTCGCGCTCGATCCCGACCGCCGCGAAGTCACGGTCGGCGGCTCGCCCATCGTGCTGACCGCCCGCGAGTTCGACGTCCTCGCCCTGCTTATGGCGCATGCCGAGACCGTGCTCACGCGCGAGCGCATTGCGCACGAGGCGCTGGGCTACGAATACGTGGGCGACACCAACAACGTCGACGTGCACATCGCGCACCTGCGCGCCAAGATCGAGGACGCCGGCGGTGCCCGCATCATCCAGACCGTGCGCGGGGTGGGCTATGTCTGCCGCGCGTAACGCCGAGGCCAAGCGCGTCACCTCCATCGCCCGCGCCATCAACTGGGGCTATATGTGGCGCCGCCTGATAAGCTACGTCTGGCTCGATCTGCTGCTGATGGTGATTGCGACGGCGATCCTCGTCTATGGATACAACCAGACGCTGCCCGACGGCGCGTTTACCGCAGGATGGATCCCCAGCGCCACCGTTCACGGCATGTCGCTGACGCCCGCGCGCGGCTGGGACCTGGCAACGCTCACCTATACCGTCGAGCTTGCGCGTACCACCAAGACTTTCCCCCTCGCGCAGGACCTCGTCGCGCTATGGCCTCTCTACCTTGTCGTTGTGGGTTGGCAGGTCATCAGCGTGCTCAACATGCTCGGCGGTGCCCGCCGTGTGCGCCGTACCATGGCACCGCTCAACGACTTGGCACTGCGCGTGGACGAACTCGGCCGCATGCAGCTCTCCGGCGGCAAGATGGAAACGCTGGAGCAGGCCATCGAGCGCGCAAGCGTCGACTCGCCGAGCGTCACTACCGGCGACGCCGACCTGGCAAGCATCGAGGTCGCACTCAACCGCCTACTGCGTCAGATGCAAGAGGCCAAGCTGCAGCAGATGCGCTTTGTCAACGATGCGAGCCACGAGCTGCGCACGCCCATCGCGGTGATTCAGGGCTACGTAAACATGCTCGACCGCTGGGGCAAAGACGACCCGGACGTGCTGGCGGAGTCTATCGCGTCCCTCAAGGCCGAAAGCGAGCACATGCAAGAGCTCGTAGAACAGCTGCTGTTTTTGGCGCGCGGCGATGCCGGGCGCACGGTCCTGCGGCGCGCGCATACCAACTTGGCTGCACTGGTCAGCGAGGTATGCGAGGAGTCACAGATGATCGATGCCGAGCACACGTATCGGCTGACTTTTGACACCTTGCTTGCCAGCGACCCGCGCTGCGACGCGCCCGTCGACGTGGCGCTCGTGAAGCAGGCTCTGCGCGTGATCGTGCAAAACGCCGCCAAGTACTCGGATGCGGGAACGACTGTCACATTTGGCATAACGCCGGATGCGGGCGCGGACACGATCGACATAAGTGTTGAGGACGAGGGCATCGGCATGAACCAGGAATCCGCAGCTCACGCGTTCGAGCGGTTCTACCGTGCCGACAACGCGCGCGATGCCGGCGCACAGGGTTCGGGTCTGGGGCTTGCGATCGCCAAGTGGATCGTCGACAGCCACGGCGGCGTCATCGGTGTGACCTCGGTCGAAGGGGTCGGCAGCCGCTTTACGATTCGCCTGCCACGATAGGAAGCCCCTCGGCATAAATAAAGGGATAGGGCCACGCGACCCTATCCCTTTTTGCCAGCTATGGCAGCTTGTGCGCTACTCGCGGCACAGGTGCACGGCGAAACCGGCGAACTCGCGCTTAAAGTACACGAGCTTGGTACCACCGTCGGGCAGCAGCGCGCGCGACTCTTCGTTGACCTCGAGCCCGCGCTCGGCAAACCACTTCTCAGCTGCATCGATGTCGTTAACGGCAAAGCCGATGTGGCCCTTGGTGCCACGACCGTTCTGCTTCATGATCTCGACCAGCGAATCGTTGAAGTACGAAACCGGGGTCTCGGTGACGGGCAGGCCCATCATCGTCGAGAACAGCTCCGCGATCTCCAGGGCGTCTGCCGGGTCGGTGGCGTTAATGCCCACATGGGCAACGCGCATACCAAAGAGCTCTACCGGGTTGGCGTTCTGCTCACTCATGCAGTCAGCGCCTACTGAGCCATGACGTCGAGAACGGCCTTCTCGGCAGCGACGCGGTTCATGCCGGTCATGAAGGGCACGCCACTCACGTACGGGCAGGTGAGGCCCTCGGGGGCAACGGTGGTGGCGATCAGCAGGTCAGCGCCCTCGTCGCAGTAATCCTTGGCCTCGGAGATGGCGCACTGCACGATCTCGTACTTGTCGGCATAACCGTTGGCGTCGAGCAGAGTAGCGACCTTCTGGGCAACGAGCGTGGAAGTAGCAGCGCCAGCACCGCAAGCCAAAACGATCTTCTTCATAGGTAATGTCTCCCTTCATGGTTTACTTTAGGTAAGTGTACCGCAGCGAGCGATGGCACTCGGCCTCGATGAGCTTTTATGCCAGTTTGCTTGCGCGCTGCGTATAATACATCTAGTACGTGTTGTCATACCGCTCGCTTTATGAGCGACTAAGGACCCTAATATGCCCGATTCCCGCACCCTCTGGACCGCCGTCGTTATCATCTGCATCGCCGTGTCGGTGTTCTTTAGCGTCAAAAAACGCACCACGTTTAAGCGCCTGCAGCAGCTTATGGCTGCCAAGCAGTGGGACGAGTTCGATCGTTTGCTCGACGGCAAACTCACCAGCATGCTGTACCCGCGCTACAACCGCGACTACCTGCGTCTGAACTCCTATCTGCTGCGCGAGGACCACGAGCGCGCCAGCGAGATGTTCGACCTACTGCTGGGACTCAACCTCCCCAAGATGCAGCGCGTCGACTTGGTGATTAAGGCCTTTAACTACTATGTTGGCCAGGAGGACCGCAAAAAGTCCAAAGAGCTGTTGCACGAGATCAAGGGCTTTGAGGGCGGTCAGGCCGAGGCAGTTGCGCACGAGTGTCAGCTGATGTACGACACGATGATCCTCAAGCGCCACAACGACATTCCCGAGCTGGAGCGCATGCTCGAGGATGTCGGCGACGACCCGGTCAAGCGCTGCCGCTTGGAGTACCTGCTAGCCCTGCAGTACCAGAACAAGGGCGACGAAGCCAAGTTCCAGGAGTTCCTGGAGAAGTCGGGCCAACACTCGATGGCCGTCAACGCGTAACGGACGGCTTGTGCTAGACTTCTAGTCTCACGGGGGCGTGGCGGAATTGGCATACGCAGGAGACTTAAAATCTCTCGCCGCAAGGATTGTGGGTTCGAGTCCCACCGCCCCTACCATATGACGAAATGGCAGCTCAGAGCATCTAATCACTCTGGGCTGCTTTTTGTTTCAGTTTCGTTCTCGGTACCATTGGTACCGAATCTGGTACCGAATCAGCTCAGAAATCACCTTCACGCCCCAAATCGAGTGAAAGGACTGGGTATGAGCAAGAGACGCAACAAGAGGACCCCACTGACTGAGGACGAACGCAAACTGCTGGGCAGCTACCGCGAGCTAAGCCCCGAGGACAGGCGGGACCTCGTTGGATGGGCTGAGCATCTGGCGCTCAACACGGTACGGCTCAACGGCATCCGCGATGCATACCGCAGGTGCAACGCGCACCGCCGCGAACTCATAGCCATGTACGCAAATGAGCAGATGGAGCTGAGCGGTATGGAGAGGCGGGGCGAGCACGTCCCGTTCACGTCCAATGAGGGCTAGAATCGAGTCAACCGCTATCGCAACAGGGAAGGAAGGTCGATAGCCATGAAGGGCACGCTTTGGATTTACCTGCTCGGGATTGTCCTCGCCCCGGTCATTCTCCCAATAGTCGTACTCAGGTTCCTGCTCGCAAAGTAGGCGGGCAGCGCCCGACCCCACCGGACAGGTGCCAGCGCCCCGGCATGGGCGCTACTAAGCCCCTTGGGGACGCGCGAAAACAAAAAGGCTTATCGGACGCATTGGGCACAGTGGCAGCGCGTTGAAGTGCCCAATGGCGACCAAATCCGTTACCGGATCGATTGCGAACAGGAGTTCAGCATGATGGATAAGATTAGACCGATTCTCTGGGTGCTGGTTTTCCCAGCTTGCTGGTACATCTTTGCACACCACGTAACGGTACTCACTATGTTGAACGACCCAGTTGGGCTTGTCAGCTCTTTGTTCATAGTTGTTGTAGCCGTCGACTTCTTCACGTTGCCATTCCAAAATAAAAGGACAACGGATAACACTTCGGAGACGAAGCCGAAGCAGACAACCGACCCTGCTCCGTATCGGATGCCCCGTAGCAAGGAGCTAAACGACCTGCTTCTCGTCTACAACGCCAAAAGGCCTAACGGCATGACGGTGACAGAGCTTAACAGCCTGTACGCGCTCACCGCACAATCCGGTGAGAAGGTAGACGAGACAATCAGTAAGATTCACAGAGAAGTGAAATACGAACGAGACCGCCGTAAGAACGTAACGCCCCAGCCCCTTGGGTCAAGCGCCGAAAAGGGCTACGCCCCTGCACACTCGAACGCAGAACTCAACCGTGCAGCGCTCGACACGACCCCCGAGAAGGTGAAGAAGGCCCAGCGCAAGGCCGGACTCCGCTGCCCCAAGTGCGACTCAACCGACGTAACGTTCCTGAACAACACGTCGAAGTCCACGAGCGCTGGAAAGGCGCTCATTGGCGCCGAACTGTTCCGCCTTGAGGGCATGGTGGTCGGTGCCGCGATGGGCAGGAAGGGAAAGCGCGAGTACCTTTGCAACCACTGCGGCAAGCGGTACTCGGTGAGGAACTAGAGGGCAGGGCGCAGGCTATAAACCGCGCCCGGAGAACGAAAACAAAAAGGCCGCAAGGGTTCGCTCCCCTGCGGCCTTCTCTATGTCGCGGCGTCGTATTCCCTGAACGCCCTGTACGCTATCTTCTTGCACTTGTCGTAGGCTATGCCGATCCTCGCGCTCAGGTCATGCCAGTCCTCGCCCTCTAGGTAGTGGGCAGTTATGACCTCGACCGCCCTCTCGCCGACTGTCGGGGCCATCTCGCGCATGTCGGCGTAGGCGCGGTCCAGTACCTCCTCCTGCCTCCCCATGCAGTAGAGCGCCCTCTCCCTCCTCGGGTCTCCCTCGGGGCGCATGAGGTCTATCTTTCGCCGCGTTTTCTGCCGCTCCATGTCGAGCGCCACGAACCAGTAGAGCCTGAACTGCGCCAGCGTCGGGCTAATCTCTCCCCGCCTCAGTATCGGAACCACCCCAAGAGCGAATCGGTCGGCTATTCGGAAATGCCCCTGAGAGCCGCGGGGACAGCCGATAAGGGCCGTCTGGCATCTGGCGTGAGTAACTTAGGCACCGTGTCCGTTCTAAAGCTTAAAAAGAGCATCTGAGAGCCTTAGACGGCATATCCGCAGGTCATCGCATATGCGTCAGTCACGGCAGGCGCGTCACGCTGGGCAGTTATATACTAACCCCCTCAGCGGCAGCGGTACTTAAAAATATGCTACGATTCAAGCAGCAATTTCTGTCCCGAGCAGCGGGGCGCTGTCGGCGCGGCCCTACCTCCCGCGCCGCGCCTTTCTAGAGGGTCGCGCCCCGCCCTTCCATCCAGTCCGCGAGCCGTTCGGAGAACATGCCAACGACCGAATCGAACCACGGCTCGCCGTCCTCGATAACGGTCCTCGTCACGCCCTCGGGGGCGTTGGCCTTCCATGCCCTCCTGCCGCTCTCGGTCGTCAGGTCGTAGACCCCCGAGTCTCCGGGTTCGTAGACGAGAGCGCCGTCCCCGGCGTAGGCCACGGTCCCCGCCTCAAGCGCCTCCCCGCCGTACTCCTCGACAGTGAGGGCGGCGTTGACGGTAAGCGTCATCTGGTCAGTTGTTCTCATTGCTTATTTTCCTCTTTGCACTTCAGGATCGAAGGTTCGGGGAAACAACGCTCGACCTCATATTCCTCGGGCGGTTTTCCGTATGTTTGTACTCCGCAGTTCGGACATTTAACGAGAATTTGGCCCATGCCATCGATGAACCCGACAGGCTCCTTTGCCACTTCCCCGCACTTCGGGCAAGGGACGTGGAACCAAGCAACGCCCGTCTCGAAAAGCGATTCGCTGCCGTTCGTTCCGTAGCCCGTAGTCCTCTTGCCATTAGCCAATGGCCTTGTAGGGCCATGGCTAATGGCTTGTGGCTCATGGCTAGTAGTTGGTAGCTTATAGCTATGTAAGGGCTGAACCCCATCTGGTACGGGGTTGGGTACGGGGCTGGGAACGGGGTCTGGTACGGGGTTGGGTACCCCCTCGCCATCAGCGGGAATGGTGCCGTTGCGACCGTCAACCCATGCCTCTAGGCTTGAGTCCTCTCCGGTATCGCTCTTTGCGAAGGACTGCCTTCTGGCATCGCTGAGCCTCTCGAAGTTCGCGTTGAAATACGCTTTCGGAATGTCATCGAGATAGTCCGGGGTGACGCCCGTGAACCAATAGTCAACCATTGCCGTGACGTATGCGCAGCGCCATTCCTCGTTCGCGATTTGAAGGGACGTATACCAGTCTTTGAGCTGAACCTTGTCGAACGCGCAAGGCCCTTTATCAGAGCGGACCCCGCGGGCCTCGCGCATCGCCTTCAGCGCCCTGCCCTTGCGCTCCACCTCGGCGCGATACCCGGCCCTCAGCTCACTATTCATGGGCATCAGCTGCCACAAGCCTCATGGGGTCTGCCGCCTTCCTCGCAAGCCTTCTGCGCCGCTTGAGTTCGGCATTCATGAGTTCGATCCTGTCGGCAAGCCAGTCAGAGCAGCTGACCTCAAGCTCACTTCCGCTGTCGGGCGCGGCAATGCGCAGGATGCAGCCCCCGTCAACGTCCTCGGCGGATATGAGCGCCTGCTCGCGCTCCATGCTAAGCCCGAACGTCCCCATGCCGTAAATGTCGGCGTTGCATAGGGTCGCGCCGTTGAGACAGCCGACTTTCGCGACCTCTAGCGGGTCGGCTCCCCGCGACAGCTCAACGACTGCCCGAGTGTTGTTTGACATGAGAGCCACCTTAGTACCCGAGCATCTTGAGCGACTCGGGGACGTTGATACGCCACTGCTCGCGGATACGGACGGCCTTGAGCTGCCCATCGCGCACCATGCGATAGACAGTGCTGTAGCTCAACCGCAGATATGCGGCGAACTCCTCGATGGTCGCGGGGTCGTTGATGTTCTCCTCAGTGATGGGACGAATGGGTTTCCTCGTTTTCTGCTTAGCCATTGGGCCACCTTTCGGTCATGGGCGCTCAGCCCGTTTGTATGCGGTTGTGAAGCTTCACGTGAGGAAAGACTAACACCAGTGAGGAAACTAGCAGCACGTATCGTTTCCGCAGTTAAACGCCATAAAGCGCATTTCGCACCCAAGTAAACCGCCCTAAAAAATCAGGCCGCGAGAAGCAATCGGCTCCTCACGACCTTCACATTTGCCTTATCGACTTGAGAGCAATAACGCCCTTAGTTGTCCGTGCCCGTCAGCTCTAGGATGCTGCTCTTGGGCGCAACTCGACCGCTCGCGATTGTCTCCGTAAGAAGTGCGCTGCGGCGCTTTGCATCGGGGTCGGCGCTCGCATACGTGTTGAGCGTAATGGCGGCGTTTGCGTGCCCCAAGACGCTTGAGGCGGTTTTGACGTCACCGCCCTCGGCAAGATAGCGCGTCGCCCACGTATGGCGCAAATCGTGAAACGTAGGTATGCGGCCTTCCGTCCCCTTAACTCCGATTGCCTTAGAGATTGCACTCCAGCCCTTGCTCAAGGTATCGGGACTCAGATAGCCGTCTATATCGCCAAGCACATAATCGCCAGCGCCGACAGTGCGCCCGAACTCACTGAACTCCTCTTGCTGAACCTTGAGCCAGTCCTTGAGGATGTCAACGAGGCTCTCGGGGAGACATATATCCCTGACCCTATCCGTCTTGGCGTTTTTCTCATAAGTGCCAGCGGTACCGCGACCGATAGCGCCCCTGACCCATAGAGTTTTGTTCTCAAGGTCAACGTCTTTCCACTTGAGTCCGCAAATCTCGCCCTCTCGCATACCCGTGAACAGTGCAATGCGAGCGCCAACCGTTACGGGAGTCTGCTCTAGCGATGCAAGGATGCTGAGCGTATCGCGGAGTCCTTTGGCGGTCAGGGCGTTGATGCCCTCGTTCTTCTTGGACTTCTTGGGAGGCTTGACCCCGTTGCAGGGATTGACGACTATCACCTCGTTGTAGACGGCTTGGGTCATAACCTGCTTGAGCAATCCCAGGGCCTTCTTGACGGGCGAATAGGTTAGGCCGCTTGCGGTAAGACCCGCGCTCCACTCCTCAACCTGCTTTTTCTTGAGGTCTTTGACCTTAACCTTTGCGAAGCCCCTCACATTGCCCTTGGGATAGCCGTAACGGATGTACTTAGCCGTGGATCGATAGCCCTTAACGGTTGACGGCTCAATCGACTTTCCCTGTTCCCAAATATCGATGAAGGACTCGACATAATCCGGAACAAGCATGTTGGCAGCTTTGACGGCCTCTGGCGTTTCATCACTTTCCAACTCTTGACGCTCAAGCTCCCTGAGCCAGTCCTCGGCCTCTCGGTTCGCCTCACGCTTGGTCTTGGCCTTGAGCGTCTTGGACTTCTTGTGCCTCTTGCCGTCCTCCTCATAGAAGTCAACAAACGCGCGAAATGCATCGCTGTCCTTGCGCTTCTGCACATATGCAGCCGTGTACTTTTTCATGAGAAGCCTCCACCTCGGTACCATTGGTACCTCGCTCGGTACCGAATCTCATTGAAACAATGACAAACCATGACTATTATAGCCATAAGGTGATAGAGCGATAAGCGATGTACCTGCTATTTCATAGAGATGTTGGCGAACGGTAGCAAACGGCTACATGAGCGGTAAAGAGACTTAAAATCTCTCGCCGCAAGGATTGTGGGTTCGAGTCCCACCGCCCCTACCATATGGAGCTTTCGAGCCCGTGTCCCCAAGGGATGCGGGCTCGTTTCTTTTTGATGCCGGTGGGGCTCGAACCCGCGAGGGGGCGAGCGTCAAGCGGACGCGCAGCGTCCGCAGCGAGCCGGCGAGGGCGCCGGCAGGCGTCCGAAGCCGGTGCGGATTTGCGCAGCAAATACGCAGACGTCCCACCGCCCCTACCATTTGGTTTTTACGAGCCCGCGTCCCCCGGGGATGCGGGCCCGTTTCTTTTGGACGCCGGCGGGGCTCTAAGTTGCGGTGGAATAGATCCTGTTTATACCGTTTACCAGCTTATTTAGGAACTATTTCACCGCAACTTATTTAGAGGGTGCTGAGCTCTGGGGTCCAGGAGATGGTGGGGGTCGCACCGTCGAGAGCCTCGTTGATGGTGGCGGCCATGCCGGCGAGTAAGCTGTTCTCGCTTACAGTGAGCGTCTTGTAGCCGCCGGCTCGCATAAGCTCGCGGATTACCACGGCACCAGCCAAGATCACGCCCGCGCGTTTGGGCTGTACACCCGGTAGAGCGGCGATGCCGTCCGCATCCAACGCAGACATGCGCTCGATAGCGGCCGAAACCTGATCCAGCGAAAGCTCGCGCAGGTGCACAAAGCTCGAATCGTACGGTTCCAGCTCATGAACGAGCGCCACGAGTGTGGTGACGGTGCCACCCACTGCGACCAAGCGTTCGGCGCGCTCAAAATTGCTCGGCAGGCCCTCAAAATAGGCAGCGAACTGCTCGCCCGCCCACGCGGCAGCGGCAGTAAGCTCGCCGCGTGCGGGCGGCAGTGCCGAGAAAAATCGCTCCGTCACACGGCGACAACCGATGTCCAGCGAACGCGTGCCCTCCAGCGCAAAGACCCCACGCTCCGGCGCATAGACGCCCGTCGCGAGCTCCG
>CAJMRR010000032.1 GCA_905215835.1 uncultured bacterium
GATCGACCCCGCGGCAGGACTGGACGTTTTGGCTCCCGCCGCGCCGGCGCAAGACGTTGCGGACGAGTCTGACGACGATTACGTTGAACAGCCGAGGCGTGTGTCTTACGAAAGCGATACTGATTTCTCGGCCGAGATTCCCGCGGCAACGCCCCATGCCGACATTGCATCCGCGTTCTCGTCGATTGGCGCCAGCGCTTCCAACTTCTTTAAGGGTGCGCTTGCAAAGGGCAAGAAATTTGTCGACGATTTCGAGGAGAAGCGCGCTGCCGCACGCGAGGCTGCCGAGCAGGAGGCTATCGCTCAGCAGCAGGCAGCCGAGGCGGCACGTGAGCACGCGGCGCAAGAGTTCGAGCAGAACGAGGCTATGCAGTCCGCGCCCGTCGACGCCGCCGAAGCTACAACGTCCTTTGAGTCCCAGCAACCGGCGTCCGCGGATGTTGTTGAGGCGACGACGTCTTTCGAGGCTCAGCAGCACGTCGATAGCACCATGTCGTTTGATGCCGCGCAGTTCGATTCCACGATAACGTTTGAAAAGCAAGGCACCGCGATTGCCGAGCCCCTTCCTGTTTCCGATGAGCAGGGCGACGCGGCAGACGATGACGAGCCTATTGATGCTGCCGAAATTCAGGATGCCGCCGAGGACGAGCCCGTCGAGGCCAACTCTGGCGAAGAGCAATACGCGGCAGCCGATCAAGGTGATTCGACCGAGGCCGAGCAGGAGGAAGTGTCTGTGGTTTCCGAGACTCTCGAAACGGATGAGTCGAGGCCTTACTCCACGCAGATTTTCACCATGCCGACCCCGAGTGGTTCCGGTGCCACGGTTGCCGATGTCGCTCCCACCCAGGACGAAACGGTCGATTCCCTTATGGCCCAGATTTCCTCCCAGGCATCGCCGCGTCCGCAGATGAATGTTCCCGATCCGGCGTCGGCACCGTCGCCTGCACCTTCCTCGTCTCCGCTGGCTTCGGTCCCCGATCCGTCGCTGCCGTCTATGAAGCAGACAAACGTTGCGTCTCGCACGTCGCTGTTCGACCTTCCCGATCCCTCTGCCCAGGTCAACGACCCCTTTGCTACCGCCCAAGGTCCCGAACCCACATCGGCACCCGTTGCGCCTCCTATGCCCGTTGCGTCGGCCGCGCAGCCGATCGAGACCATTTCGGCTCCCGCCCCGGCGGCACCCAAGTCTCGTAAGCGCGGCCTGGGTGGCCTGTTCGGTCGTAAAAAGAAAAACGAGCAGGACAGCATGAGTGACTGGCTGGGCGTCGAAGACGATTACGATGCCAAGAAGTCCGGTCGCGGTATCGGTTCGTGGGATAACTTCGAGGACGATAACGATGGCTGGAAGGGTGGCGCTACGTCTTCCGATGGCGCTTCTTCCGAAGATATGCTCTCGGCTGTCGCCTCTATGGGCGATGATGAGCTGCTCGGTCACGATATCTGGTTTGTGGCAACGGGCGCCTCGGATTGTGATGGCGCCGGCATGAAGGCCTTCTTGGCTTCGCATCGCGATAAGCTCCGCGGCGTATTCTTTATCAATCTTGAATCCGTCGGCGCCGGTAGGCTTTCGGTTGTGACGGTCGAGGGCGAACAACAACTGCTCAAGGGCGATCGCCGCATCATGAACCTGGTCAGCAAGGTCTGCAAGTCGTTCCATGTCGATTGTGGCGCGCTCGAGATGCCCTATGCCAAGACCGATGCCTATGCCGCGCTCGAGGCGAGCCGCCGAGCCCTCACCATCGCCGGCGTGGACGGCACGCGTCTGGCTTGCGCTCGTACCGAGGACGACCTGCCCCACAATGTCAACCCGACGAACATTGCTACGGTATCCGAGGTCGTGACCGAGGTTATCCGCCGTTCGTAGACGGAGCTCTAAGGAGTCAACGTGTTTTCGTATATTAAGCGCCATTGGCCTGTCTACGTGATTTTGACCTTGATTGCCATTGCGTTAGGATTTGGGGCTGCCTACATCGTGGGTGCGAAGGGCTCGACCCCCGCCTCCGCAATCAGCGAAGAGGTGGAGCAAGAACAGAGCACGGGTGCCGATGGGATTCCTGAGTCCGAGCAGGCAATCGTTGATGGTGGATCTTCGTCTGCAGAGTAGATACGGCGATTTACATGATTGAAAGCGGGCGAGCCGGGGGACTGGCTCGCCCGCTTTTTCATCGTGCTAGCGGTTCTTTGGGATCGACCTAAGGCGAGCGAACCATAGGGCTGCGGCACCCGAGGTCAGGAGCGCGGTGATGCAAGCGGCGATGGGAACTGATCCTGTTGCCGGTAGGCCCTGCGGTAGGGTACAGCGTTGAATGACACGGTCCTCGTCATGTGACTCAAGTTTATCGCCGCCGCCGTTGCGGCAAAGATCGACGCGCGCGCTGTTGGTGAGTGCGGTTTGGGGCGTATAAGCCGACGTTGCCTGCATGTGCACGACTGCGCCCCGAGCGTCTGTGCCAAGGATTGCTTTGGCATCGTCAAGGTCGTCGTGCTCATCTTTGAGATCATCGCGGGTCCAAGAATCCGCATCGCTTCGAGTCGTAAAGTCGGCAGCTACCGCACCGTATTCAATTCGAATGCCCGTTACGACGGTATTGGATGCAAGGTCGAGCTCTTCCGCCTCGAGTGTGGTGGATTCCGTGGTCGAGACATCCGCCTTCCAGAGGCGCCAGCCGTCGTAATCGACGAGGCGGCAATCCTCACCCAGACTTTCCCTTACTTCGTCGGACTCAAGCCAAGGATTTTCGTGCCCATCGTCAAGTGTCGCGTTTGCCGGCTCATCGACGTCTGTCGAGTCCAACGGCGTCGTGCGATACCACACGTTGCACAGACCATTGAGGTCGCCGATGGCGACGGGGGTTTCGATTGAGACGAATCTCGCTGTATCGTCCTCGGCACACTCAAGATCATCGGTAAGTGTGAACTCATCAACCCAGGTAGTTGAATTGTTTCGAGCGTCGATGGTATAGGAGAAAAGCCCATCCGTATTGGTTTGCATCGCGGCACGGTTTTTACCATCGCCGTTAGCCAACAGGCCCTTTTCGATAGGTTGGACAAGTTCCTGACGCTTGTCGACCTGCCCCTTGATTTCGATGGGCGCATCCTTCATCGCGACGGATTGGACTTCTCCCGTATCCTTTATTTCAAACGTTATCTCCTCGGCAAGGTCATAGGTCCGCGGAGACATCATTTCGCGCAACGAGTAGGTGCCGGGTGCAAGATGTTCGACGCGGTGTGGCTTGTCGGATGAGGTCCAGGAGTCTATTTCGGTTTTATCGGGACCATATAAGGTGAGCTGTGCGCCTTCCACTTCCTGCTCACCGCTTGCATCGACCTTGGAGATATCAACCTTGGTGTAATCGTCGGATACGTTAAGCCGTGCTTCTACAACGGGTGTTTTCTGGTCGGCATAAGTAAGGTCGACAATATGGGTTGTCTGATCGAGCAAGAAGCCTGCCGGCGCTTGAGTCTCGACAACCTCGTAGCGTGCGGTGTCAGATCCCAGTGGGAGGTTGTCCGCGCGTGCTTCTCCAGTTTCATCCGTCGTGACGGTCGCGACAGTCTCACCGTCGAGCGCGGCAATGCTACCGTCGGGGCGCACGATATCACCCGAGGCACGGATCTCAAAGACGGCGCCCGCGAGGCTGCTCCCGTCTATGGCATCGGTTTTAACGATTCTGATGTTTCCGGTCGCGGCGTGGTCATAATACGAGGCGATTGCAACGGGCGTTAGGTTCATGTCGGTGGGTATGTTTACCTCGATCTCTTCGCCGACAAGATAGGGCTCTTTGGCCGAGGTTTCGCGTACATAATAGGTGCCCGGCACGAGCGATTCGGGCAGTGTGACGGTCCCGGTCGCGTCAGTCGTAAAGGTGTCCATTACGTTATGTGCTGGATACCAGCAAGTTTGTGAGACAGGTTCGTGATTGCTGTCGAGGAGTTGGAAGGTGAATCCGGCTAGGGGAACAGAAGCGCCTGTTTGGGCATCGCGTTTTACAATCTGGAGATGCGTCGACAGAGCGTGGTTGTCTACGATATATTGAAGCTCGGCGCCGTCGGAAATCTGATTGGCCCCGACGGTCCATTCCCCTGCACGTTTAAAACCCTCGGGGACGGTTTCCGGAACCTCGCGAACCGTGTAGCCGGCACGGTCGTATGGGACGGCTCCGTGGACACCGGCGGGTCGCTTGCCTGTGCCGAACCATGCTTCGGGCTGATCTTTGGTGGAGGCAAAGCCATAGATGTTTGTGGTCAGTGTGCCAACAACCTGCTGAGAGCTGTTGCTGACAACCTCAAAGACAACACCACCCGCCGGCTGCTCCAGGCCGGATTGGTCGCTATTGCCGTAATCCTTGAATTTGGAAATCTCAAGGTTAAACGCAATGGGGATATCGGAAACGCGAGATTCGATCTCGACCACGCCTGAATCGCCGAGTTGGTCGGCTCCAACGGTATAGGTCCAGCTGTCGTTGGATGGCAGGTAGCCCTCGGGGGCTTTTGATTCGTAGATGGTAAAGGTTCCTAAGGGGACATCGGCGAGGGTGGCCCGACCGCTTTCGTCGGTCGTGAGGATTTGTGCCCATCCAGGGGTTGATTGCGACACACACGTGAACTCTGCTCCTGCGAGTGAAGATCCCACCTGGGGGCCGGCATTCGTCGCGGCATCGAGTTTTACGATACGCAGATTGATGGTGCCGGGCTGTTCATCAATGGCGGCCCGCCCGCCGTCATTCCCCGTGGTAAAGGCAATACGATCGTGGCGGGGGACATAGCCGGCCGGCGCCTTCGTTTCAACTAGGTAGTATGCCGTGTTGGGCAGAAGTGTTGCTTGCGCTCGACCGTTGCTGTCCATCTTGATGGTGCCGACACGCGCGCCGCTGGCGCTCTCAAAAATATCGAATGTTGCCCCGGTAAACTGATAGGTATTGTTTCCGCTGGTAATAACGGTGTTAGCAGACTGCTTTTGGAAGGAAACAGAGACCGCCGGCAGTACATAGAGCATGTCTTGACGTTTGCTGCCGCCCGATACGGCCCCTAGATAGCGTCGCGCGCGGTGCGGAGCGGCTTTGATGCTTCCTGATTTTGCGCTGTCGTGGAGCCACCGCGCAGCCGCCACGACTTCATTGTCGGCGGTAAAGTGTCCGCTCTTGGTTTTACCCTGAGCGGTCGTGTAGGAGTAGGTGCCGTCGACATGGGTAGTGCCGTTGAGCATCCATACGGCAAGCTGGGTGGCGGCGCGGGCGCGATCGGGTGAAAGATGGTAACCGCCAAACGACGTGGTGGTGGGATATCCGTGACAAACGATTGCCGCGAACTCGTCGTCGAGCCACACCCAGCCTTGATCAAAGTTGAGCCATGGGCCGCCCGGTTTGGTGGGGCCGGGGCGCTCCTGGTTCATGCAGTAGGCAATTGAGGTGTCTTGAGCTTCATACTTGCCGATGAAGAAGGGCCCACAATCATCGCTAATAGTGCGGAAGCCGAGCTGGTCGTAGCCATCGACGGCAAATGCGGCTCCCGGTGCCAGGCAGCCGAAAAGCAGGAAGAGGAGCAGGAGCAGCGGACCTGTTGCGATTGCGCTGTGGACAGAGTGCATGGGTGCGTTGGACATGGCTGCTCCTTATCCCTCGTGCGCCGCATGGGGAGGTTGCGACGCGTAGGATGAGGCTACCCCCGAGGTTCATGCGGGTAAGTACCGGAGCCTGACCAAAAGCTTGCCCGATTTCTGACAAATCGAGCTCAAATACAACAATCAGATAAAAGTGCAGGTAGAAGATGGTAAGAAAAGAAAGACAAAGGTCCTCATCTCCACAATTGGCGCGGTTTTCAAACGATTCTCCACAGCTAAAACAAGCATCGACACCCTTGTATCGAACAAGACAACCGCGTTATACTATCCCCCACATATGCGGGCATCGCCAAGTGGTAAGGCATCAGCTTCCCAAGCTGACACTCGCGGGTTCGAGTCCCGTTGCCCGCTCCAGTAAAAAGCACAAGCACGACAGCGTTACGTTGCCGTGCTTTTTACTACTAAGCGCCGGGACTCGAACCCGCCAGGGTGCGAGCGTTAAGCAAACGCGAAGCGTTTGTAGCGAGCAGGCGAAGGCGCCGACAGGCGCCTGAAGCCGGTGCGGATTTGCGAAGCAAATACGCGGACGTCCCGTTGTCCGCTCCATGGAGCACAGAAGACCTCGGGACGGCCAATTCAACAAAGTCTTCCCCATCGTCACCGTGAATCCGAGGGGATCGACCGCAGCCGGTGCGGATTTGCGAAGCAAATAACGCAGACGTCCCGTTGCTCGCTCCAATTCCAAAATGTTAGGTTAATGCCTGCTGCCCATACTTGCACCTGCGCACGGTACAATGGTTGGGTTACGACCAACGTGCCAATAACCAAAAAGGAGCCGCTATGATCGATCGCTATACCCGCCCGGAGATGGGACACATCTTCTCCCTCGAGAACAAGTACGCCATTTGGCAGGAGATCGAGGTTCTGGCCTGCGAGGCCCAGGCGGAGCTCGGCAAGATCGGTATTTCCAAAGACGAGGCCCAGTGGATCCGCGACCATGCCAACTTTGAGAAGGCGAAGGTCGATGAGATCGAGGAAGTCACGCGCCACGACGTCATTGCCTTTCTGACCAACATGAAGGAATACATCGATGCCGATGTTCCCGAGGGCGACCCCAAGCCCAGCCGCTGGGTTCACTATGGCATGACCAGCTCGGATCTGGGCGACACGGCCCTGTGCTACCAGCTCACCCAGGCCTGCGACCTGATCATCGAGGACGTCAAGAAGCTCGGCGAGATTTGCAAGCGTCGCGCCTTTGAGGAGCGCAACACGCTCTGTGCCGGCCGCACTCATGGCATCCACGCCGAGCCGATGACCTTCGGCATGAAGTTTGGCTCTTGGGCCTGGGAGCTCAAGCGCGATCTGGATCGTCTTGAGGACGCCCGCAAGAATGTTGCCTTCGGTGCTATCTCGGGCGCTGTCGGCACGTACAGCTCCATCGAGCCGTTCGTCGAGGAGTATGTCTGCGAGCACCTGGGCCTGGTTCACGACCCGCTGTCCACGCAGGTTATCAGCCGCGACCATCACGCCTATCTCGCCGGCGTTCTCGCCACCACCGCAGCCACCTGCGAGCGCATCGCTACCGAGGTCCGCAATCTGCAGAAGACTGATACGCTCGAGGCCGAGGAGCCGTTCCGTAAGGGCCAAAAGGGCAGCTCAGCCATGCCGCACAAGCGCAATCCCATCACCATGGAGAAAGTCTGCGGTCTGTCGCGCGTCGTGAAGTCCAACGCCCAGGTTGCCTTCGATAACGTCGCCCTGTGGCACGAGCGTGACATTTCGCACTCCTCTGCCGAGCGCGTCGCCCAGGCCGATAGCTTCATCGCCCTCGACCACATGTTCCAGTGCCTCATCCGCGTTATCGACGGCCTGCAGCTGTATCCCGCCCGCATGATGGCCAACCTCAATAAGACCCGCGGCCTCATCTTCTCTTCCAAGGTACTGCTCGCCCTCGTCGACACGGGCATCACCCGCGAGGACGCGTACGCCATTGTGCAGGAGAACGCTATGGCAACCTGGCACGAGGTACAGGATTGTGTCTCCGGCCCCACCTTTAAGGAGCGTCTCGAGGCCGACCCGCGCTGCACCGTCAGCCAGGAGAAGCTCGACGAGATCTTTGATCCGTGGGACTTCCTCACCCGTATCGACACGGTCTTTGATCGTCTGGAGCAGCTGAGCTTCGAGTAGGTTCGGGCATAACGTTAGCTTTTTAGGGCGCTTTGCTGGTAATGTGTGTTGCCGGCAAAGCGCCTCGTTGCATTTAGGGAAAGACGGGGATAATAGTCGTCTCGAATAACATTCTGAGAGGGGATCGCATGATTTCGTTTGATTACAAGCCTCAGGGCGTGTGTGCTCGCAATATTCACCTTGACCTTTCCGATGACGGCAACAAGGTGATGGGCGTTGAATTTACCGGCGGCTGCGACGGCAATCTCAAGGCTATCTCCAAGCTGGTCGAGGGCGCTCCTGCCGATCGCGTAATCGAGGTTCTCGCCGGTAATACCTGCGGTATGAAAAAGACCTCCTGCGCCGACCAGCTTACACGCGCTATCGAGGCCGCTCGCGCCGAGATCGCCTAATGGGTATCGCCGATCACATCAAGAACGGAATATCGCGTCGCGGCTTCGTACTCGGTGGGGCTGCCGCGGGCGCTGCCACGGTACTTGCCGGATGCTCGAAAAAAACGGGCACCAGCGATGATGCCGCCGGCGAGCCGCAGGTTATCAAGGACGATTCCAAGATCATCTCGATTACGGATGAGTACGAGGCAGTCGACATCGATCTTGAGCCGGCGGCGTCGTGGACGCTGCCTCTGGGTACGCTGCTGTACTACTGCGACGGCGATTACGCCGCGGCGATGATGGCGCCCGCATCGGCGCTGCACGCCAACACACTCGGTGTGCTCAACCTGGGTGATGGCTCGCTTACCACATTAATCGAGGATCCTATCGAGGGCACGGGATATGCATTCTACGATGTCCGTGCCGGCGACGGCGTATTCGCGTGGGTTGAGATGAACTTTGCCAATTCATCGTGGAAGCTCTACGCTCAAAATCTGTCGGGCGCTTCGCTCTCTGGCGACGTGGTTGAGCTCGATCGAGGTGGCAAGGACTATGATCCGCCCTTGTTTACGGCGTTCGGGTCATCGGTCATCTGGTATAAAATGCCTTCGGCAGGCGGCAATAAAACGAGTAGTGATTCGTTTTGCTATCGTCGCTCGCTTGATGAATCCAAGGCCGAGGTAATTTGGAAATCGACGGGCCGCTTTGCATCGGCCCCGCGCGCGAGCGACGGCATTTTGACCATCTCGCCGCGTGTCCGCAACGACGAGGGCGTCTACTACGGCATAACGGCAATCGATCTGACCGACGGCAACAACACCAAGCGTGCCCAGTTGGTCCTCCCTTCGTCAGTTTCGCCTTTCGAGGCCGTATATATGGGCGATACCTTCGTGTTTTCTATCGAGGCGGCCTATAGTGGCGTGGGCAGCCTGGGCAATATGGGCACGTATATCGGTAATGAGGGAGGGCCGTACCTCTTCCTGTCACGCGAACCGCTCGCATGTGCGGCTGGCAAGAAGAATAAATACCTTGTTAAGGTACAGGCGTCGCATTTCCTGATCGACACCTCTGCCAAGACCTATGGCTCGCTGCTGTCGCCCGACCGCGCTTTGGAGTATGGCGATTATCCAGCTACGGCGGGAAAATCGGACTCATTCCTTACGTACGCCACGGTGCGCAACAGCCAGGGTATACCAGAGACAGTCACTGCACGCCTATTCTCTCTTTAAGCTTAGAGGGGTTAAAAAGGCGCCAACAGGGGAATAAACGCGTTGTAATTGTGAGTACCGCCCGCCGAGCTGCCGCGTCATAGCGGCATCTGGCGGGCTCAGGTGCGTTAAAATGGGCTTGTTCTTAGCTAATTGAGACAGGGGGGCCGTGTTATGGCTTCAGATGCAAAAAAGATTCTGCTGGTCGAGGATGAGAAGGCAATCCGTGACGCCGTCGCTGCCTATCTCGAGCGCGAAGGCTACTGGGTTGTGGGCGTCGGCGACGGTCAGTCCGCGATCGAGGAGTTCGAGAAGCATCAGTTCGACCTGGTCGTGCTCGACCTTATGCTCCCCAAGATTCCCGGCGAGCGCGTTTGCCGCACCATTCGCGATACCTCGGATGTCCCCATCATCATGCTGACGGCTAAGGGCGAGATCGAGGACCGTATTATCGGTCTTGAGCTCGGCGCCGATGACTATCTGATTAAGCCGTTCTCGCCGCGCGAGCTCGTCGCCCGCGTTCGTGCTCTGTTCCGCCGTGCCCATCAGGCCGACGAGCCCGCCGTCGAGGTACTCGACTTCGGCGATCTGGTCATCGATATCTCGGGCCACAAGATCTTGGTCGAGGGCAAGGAAGTCGATCTGACGGCTTCCGAGTTCAAGCTGCTCACCACGCTTGCCCGCCATCCCGGCCGTGTGTATAACCGCATGGAGCTGGTCGAGAAAGTGCTCGGGTATGACTTTGAGGGCTATGAGCGCACCATCGATAGCCACGTGAAGAATCTTCGCGCCAAGCTGGGCGATGATCCCAAGAAGCCCAAGTGGCTCTACACCGTCCATGGTGTCGGCTATCGCTTCGAGGCTCCGGCCAAGACCGATAAGTCGGACGAGAAATAGGGAAATCACATATGACACCTGCGCGCTTTGAAATCGGACAAAAGCACAAGCAGGAGAGCGAGGCGGGTTCCAAGGCTAGTTGGAACACGCCTCGTTCCGATTCACGGCCAACGATGAGCTATCCCTCGCGCATGGCACTTGCTTTTGCTCTGACATCGCTCATGACAGTATTGGTGCTGGTGGGCGTTGTCTCTGTTGTGTGGGGCACGGTCTTTTCGGATTACACACGCTCCAATATCGTCGAAATCGCAAATTCCGCTGCCGAGAAGTTGGCAACCTCATATGAGGAAAACGGCTCTTGGACCGCGGGAGAACTGCGCACGGTCGCAACGTCGAGTTTGGTTTCCGACGATCTGGGTATGCAGGTCGTCAATAAAAAGGGCGTGATCGTTTATGACGATTCCTGGCCCTCGGCAAGCGCCACCGCCGATGTACGCGAAAACCAGGCTACGACCGACGACACGAGCGGCAAGAGGGCATCGCATAGCCCGGTCTCGTCTGCTCCAACCGACTCCGATAGCGTTGCTAACGTCGAGATTGTAACGTCTTCCGGCGAGCATGTCGGACAGGTAAAGCTGTGGGCCATCGGCTCCGACGCTCTGCTCACCAAGGCGGACTCTGCGTTTAGGGAGAAGACCTTTAACGCCATGGCCCTCGCCGCGGTTGTTGCAATCTGCATTTCGGTCGTTATCGGATCGCTCGTGTCGCGCATGCTCACCAAACCGATTCATCGCATCACCAGTACCGCAAAGCAAATCCGTGACGGCGACCTGTCGGCTCGCACGGGGCTGCGCGGTGATGACGAGATCGATCAGCTGGGTGAGACCTTCGATGAGATGGCCACTTCTCTCGAGAAGGATATGAAACACGAGAAGCGCCTGACCTCAGACGTTGCACACGAGCTTCGCACGCCGCTTATGGCCATGCTCGCAACGGTCGAGGCCATGCAGGATGGCGTGTATCCCACCGACGATGAGCATTTGGAGACCGTTGCTTCCGAGACGCGTCGCCTGGCTCGTCTGGTGCAGCAGATGCTCGACCTATCGCGTATGGAAAACAGCACGGCTCCGCTCAATCTAGAACCGGTGGACATGGTTCCGTTCGTGCGATCGATTGTGAACGGCCAGGAGCGTCTGTTTGCCGACCGTGACCTTCGTCTTCGCTTTGCAGATGAAACCCAAGGGCACGACGATGTCGTCGAGGCCGATCCCGACATGATCACGCAATGTGTTATCAACCTCATGAGCAACGCCATGCGCTACACCCCCGAGGGCGGTTGGGTCGTGGTGTCGGTGCTCAGTGACCGCAAGCACGTCAGCATTGCCGTTTCTGATACCGGCATCGGTATTGCCAAGGACGATCTGTCGCGCATCTTCGGGCGGTTTTGGCGCGCCGATGCCAGCCGCGCCCGCGAAGCTGGCGGCCTGGGCGTCGGCCTCGCCGTGACCAAGCAGATCGTCGAGCGTCACCATGGCTACATATCCGTGGAGTCGGAGCTTGGAAAGGGTACGACTTTTACAATTCATCTGCCCCGCGAGCACACGGCGGACGCGGCATCTACTACAATGGAGCACTAGCTTTTCGCTATTCGGTGAAGGAGGGGCCGCGTCCCTGCCGCTCCGAGTTTGCGAAAACATGCGGGAAAGAACCCGCATTTCTGTCGTATTTAGGTAAGGAGTGACTCACGTGACAACGATGGAGCGTCGTCCGGATTCCCGTGGCAAGGTTCGTGATATTTACGATGCCGGTGAAAACCTGCTGATGGTCGCCACCGACCGCATTTCTGCGTTCGACTTCATTCTTCCCGACGAGATTCCGTTTAAGGGAGAGGTGCTCAATCGCATCTCGGCATTCTGGTTCGATAAGTTTGCCGACATCGTCCCCAACCATCTCGTTTCCATCGACCCGGCGGATTTCCCCGAGGAGTTTGCTGAGTATCGTGACTACCTCGCTGGCCGCGCCATGCTGGTTAAGAAGGCCCAGACGATTCCTATCGAGTGTATCGTCCGCGGCTATCTGACCGGTTCGGGCAAGAAGACCTACGACGAGAACGGCACCGTCTGTGGCATCCAGCTGCCTGAGGGCCTGACCGAGGCTTCCAAGCTTCCCGAGCCGTTGTTCACGCCGTCCACGAAGGCCGAGATCGGTGACCACGACGAGAACATCTCGTTCGAGCGTTGCTGCGAGATCGTGGGCGAGGACATCGCCACGCAGATTCGTGACCTTTCCCTCAAGATCTACAAGGCCGCTGCCGAGTACGCCGCGACCCGTGGCATCATCATTGCCGACACCAAGTTCGAGTTTGGTGTCATCGATGGCAAGGTCACGCTGATCGACGAGTGCCTCACGCCCGACTCCAGCCGTTTCTGGCCTGCTGCCAGCTACGAGGAGGGCAAGATCCAGCCTAGCTACGACAAGCAATTCGTCCGCAATTGGCTCAAGGCCAACTGGGATATGACGGGGGAGACCCCGCACCTGCCCGCCGAGGTCATCGATGGCACGTCCGAGCGCTATCGCGAGGCCTTCCAGATCATCACGGGCTCCCAGTTCACAAGCATGAAGGAGAACGCATAAGTGAGTACCCGTAGCGCCACGAACAAGCGCACGCAATCCCACGAAGTTACCGGGGTTGCGCGCAAGTCTGCCGCATCTGCTAAGCCCGCCCGCCAAGCAGCGAGCTCCGTTCGCGTCGTGCCGGCTTCGTCTAAGGCACGCCGCAAAGAGCTCGAGAAGGGCGAGAACCTCGAGGGCCTCTCTAAAGAGGAGAAGCGCGCCCGCAAGGCTAAGCAGCGTGCCAAGGAGGACCGCATCTATACGGTGTCGAATATCCTCCTCAAGCAGGACGAGGACTACACCAAGCGCCGTCGCATCTGGTGGATTGTGCTCGCCATTGGCATGGTGCTCGTCGTGGCAATTTGGGCCTCGCTGTACTTCGCTCCCGCTGGCATGGTGTCCAGCCCTGTCCAGATGGTCGGCATTGTTTTGTCCTATGTCATCATTTTGGGCGACTTTATCTATGACTTCGCTCGTATTCGTCCCTTGCGCAACATGTACCGCGCGCAGGCCGAGGGCATGTCCGAGAACAAGCTCAACGCTCTTATTGAGCGCGCGGCTGCCGAGGAGGACAAGAAGGACTCCAAGAAGAAGTAGCGTTTGTATACATACTTATCGCTAAGATATAAGGCGCGTCGTTTTTGCGGCGCGCCTTTTTACTGTTCTATAGATAGATGGAGTGGCACATGATTCGAGCTGCCCTGACGGTCGAAGAGGCCCTGGAGGGTATGAAGTCCCTGGAGCCCAAGATTAAAAACTATGCGCGCCTGGTTGTCCGCAAGGGCGTAAACGTTAAGCCCGGCCAGGAAGTCGTCGTTCAGTCTCCGGTTGAGTGCGCGCCGTTTGCGCGCGTGGTGGTCGCGGAGGCCTATGCTGCCGGCGCCGGCCACGTGACGGTCATCTGGGCCGATGATGCCGTGACGAGGCTCACGTACGAGCATGTCGAGAAAAGCTATTTTGAGCAGACGCCCGAGTGGAAGCGCCTGCAGCTGGATTCCCTGGCCCAGGACGGTGCCTGCTTTATCTTTATCGAGGGTGCGGACCCCGCCGCCCTTAAGGGCATCGATCCCGCTAAGCCCGCTGCAGCTTCTAAGGCAAAGAACACGCAGTGCAAAGTTTTCCGCCGTGGACTGGATTACAACATCAATCCGTGGTGCATCGCCGGCGCTCCGGTCGTGGCTTGGGCGCGCGAGGTGTTCCCGGGAGACGCCGATGAGGTTGCAATCTATAAGCTGTGGAATGCGATTCTGCACACCGCTCGCGCCGATGGCCAGGACCCAGAGAGCGACTGGGAGCTCCATGACGCCGCATTCGAAAAGAACCTGCGTTTCCTGAACGACAATCGTTTCGACTGCCTGCATTACACCGCGGCAAATGGAACCGATCTGACGATTGGCATGACGAAGGGTCACGAGTGGGCCGGCGGCAAGGGCAAGACGCCCGATGGGCACCCCTTCTTCCCCAACATTCCCACCGAGGAAGTCTTCACTTCGCCCGATCGCATGCGCGCCGACGGTATCGTGTACTCGGCCATGCCGCTCATCCACCACGGCAATAAAGTCGACGATTTTTGGATTAAGTTCGAGGGCGGCCGCGTGGTGGACTACGACGCCCGCGTGGGCAAGGCAACGCTCGCAAGTATCATCGATACTGACGAGGGCGCTGCTCACCTGGGAGAGGTCGCGCTCATCTCCAAGAACACGCCGATCCGCGAAAGTGGTGTTCTGTTCTACGATACGCTCTATGACGAGAACGCTAGCTGCCATCTCGCGCTAGGTGTCGGTTTCCCCGAATGCATCGAGGGTGGGTACGACATGTCCAAGGAGGAGCTCCTGGAGCATGGTGTTAACGTCTCGAGCACGCACGTCGATTTTATGATCGGCACGGACGACATCGATATTACGGGCATTACGCCTGATGGACGTGAAGTTGTGATTTTCCAGAACGGCCAATGGAGTTGGGAATAGTCCCAGACCGTGGTACAATGCCACCCGCGGGCCGTTAGCTCAGCTGGCAGAGCAGGGGACTTTTAATCCCAAGGTCCAGGGTTCGAACCCCTGACGGCCCACCCAAAGATTGTTGAGACGGTCAACTTCGGTTGGCCGTCTATTTTGTTCAAGACTTTAGTCTGCTGGCCGCGCAGCGGCCAGCTTTAAACCACCCGCTACGCGGGTGGAGACAAACGGCTTTACAAAGCCACCCCTCCGACCGATATTGACGATTGTTCAGGCCGTCAAGAATTCGAGTCGAAGGGGTGGTCGCCATGGCCCAGAAGGCCTACAGCCTTTCCCACACGAAGTGGATGTGCAAGTACCACATCGTGTTCACGCCGAAGTATAGGCGCAAAGTGATCTACAACCAAATCAGGAGCGACATAGGGGAGATCCTCAGGAAGCTGTGCGAGTACAAGGGGATCGAGATAATCGAGGGGCACCTGATGCCCGACCACGTGCACGTGCTGCTGGCGATCCCGCCGAAGTACAGCGTCGCGAGCGTCATGGGCTACCTGAAGGGGAAGAGCTCGCTGATGATATTCGACAGGCACGCCAACCTCAAGTACAAGTTCGGCAACAGGAAGTTCTGGGCGGAGGGCTACTACGTGTCCACCGTCGGCCTGAACGAGGCGACGATCGCCAAGTACATCAGGGAGCAGGAGTCCCACGACATCGCGCTGGACAAGCTGAGCGTGAAGGAGTACGAGGACCCCTTCAAGAGGGGGTGATGCTGCCGGTTCGACCGGCGCGCCACGGGTCAAGATGCACTAGGCCTGGACGAAGTCCGGGCCCGCGCCTTTAGACGCGAGCCCGGGGCCCGTGGGTTATACCCTAAGAGCAAACCACCCTTTTTAAGGGTGGTTCTGATT
>CAJMRR010000033.1 GCA_905215835.1 uncultured bacterium
CCGTCGTGCCCGCCGTCGCGAAGCCGCGGATCTGGTCGCGCAGCTCCTCGATGCCGATGGGGTCGAGGCCGTTGGTGGGCTCGTCGAGCACGAGCAGGCGTGGCCGGGCGATCAGCGCCAGCGCGAGCCCCAGGCGCTGCCGCATGCCCATCGAGAAGCGTCCGGCGCGCTTCTTCCCGGTGTCCGCGAGGTCCACGGCGGCGAGCACCTCATCTACGCGGCTCTCGGGAAGGCCCAGCAGCGTGGTGCGCACGCGCAGGTTCTCGCGCGCGGTGAGGTTGGGGGAGAGCGGCGCCTCCGCGATGAGGCTGCCGATTGCGTAGAGGTCCTCGCGGCGCCAGGCGTGCCCGGCAAAGAGGATCTCCCCGGCCGTCGGCCGCAGCATCCCGCAGATCATCTTGAGCGTTGTCGACTTGCCGGCGCCGTTGGGGCCGAGCAGCCCGTACACCTCGCCCTCGCGGATATGAAGGCTCACGTCGGCCACGGCATCCTGCGCCTGGTCGCCGCGGCCGAAGCGCTTGGTGAGCCCGCGCGTCTCGAGCATGTAACCCATGGGTTCGTCCTTTCTCTTCCGGGCGCGCGGGCCGAGTCGCCGTGCCCGCGCGCCTTACCTTTCGGGTTCACCATCCATGGTGGGACGCGTTTCTAACGAAGCCGTAACGGCCGTTGGGCTCTTTTGACGCCAGCCCTTCTCGACCCGTACGCCACTCATGGTATGTTTACGCGATAACAAGGATGGAGGTGCCCGTGGCACGCAATAAGTACCTGGAGGAGACGGTCGAGAAGATTCTCGACGTTGCCGAGCGGCTCCTCGTGGAGCGCGGCTACGAGCACACCACGATGATCTGAAGAGCAATACGCTAAATCGAAAAAGGCAAACCCTGGAGACGCGATTTTCGCCAGAACGAGCAAGAATATCGAAGATGTCTGCACACCGTTGGCGTAGGAAGGGGAACAACCGGCTGCAATCAGCGGACACTCTTGCGCGTATGCGACCGATAGCATTATCCCGAGATACCTAGCATATTTAATCAGGGCTGCCAGTGACAGCGTGAGGGTAATTTAGCGGTGGCGGTTCTGCCCGCTGCCGTCCCGTGCTGATTCTGGCTTGCGAGGCGATTCTGCTATCCTGCGAGTTGAAAAGGTTCCATCCCGGCGACAAGAGCTCCCCTGCTCTTCCGCGAACAGCGGATAGCCGGGGTGGTCGTTTGTTGGTAGTACTTTTTTGAACGGTAAAGTTACCGTGATTATCAAGCGGTTGACTGCCGTTGCCTAAGCAGTCTTGTTATATCGTTGCCGCAGTCCCCGGCGCAGTGCGCAGCTCCTGCCGAATCTTCCGAAAGCGTTCCGGGACTTCGGCAAGCTCCATCTTCTGCGGGGCATCGACCGTACCCGCTTCCTTCGCCGTTTCGTAATACCAGCACTTATAATCCACCATCTCCATGGTGTGCTGCAATTCCGCCATCTGCTGTTTCAGAACTTCTTGTTGGCGCCGGAACATGGCAAGGCGCAAATCGATGGTGTCGTCTCCTTGCAGCGCCATCTCAATGTACTGCCGGATGTCCTTGATGGACATCCCGGCTTTCTTCATGCAGCCGATCACCTGCAGCCATTCGATATCCGATTCCCGGAACATGCGAATGCCACCGGAGGAGCGCTCCACGAAGGGCAGCAGCCCCTCCTTGTCGTAGTAGCGCAAGGTGGACGCCGCAACCCCCAGCAGTTTCGCCATTTCCCCCACCGTATAGACCATCTGAAAACCCCTCCGAATTATTCCAGAATCCCCTTGACTTAAAGTTAACTTTAAGTTCTAGGATGCACATGAAGTTCAAAGGAAGCATGCTTCCAAACAGAATGTTTGTCAATCATAAGGAGGGGAATCGAACGTGAACAGGCCGTATGTTTTCTGCCACATGATGTGCGCTTTGGACGGAAAGATCATGGGCGGTTACATGGGAACGCCGCAGGGCAAAGCGGCGGGCGATGCGTTCTACGACATCGCCTTCGGGAAAGAGCCCTTTTACCATCACCAGGGCTGGCTGTCCGGCAGGGTGACGACGGACGACAACTTCACCTTCTACAGGAAGCCGGACCTGGACGAAGATGCGCCGGCCGTTCCGGCAGGTGATTTCATCGCGCAGCCGGACTTCGGAATGTTCTATGTCTCCGTGGACCCCCACGGCAAGCTGGGGTGGGAAAGCAGCACCCTGCGCTATGTGGACACCACCGCCCATGTCGTCGAGGTGCTGACAGAACAGGTCGGCAACGCCTACAGGGCATTTTTGAGAAAGCTGGGAATCTCGTACATCATCGCGGGAGAAACGGAGCTGGATCACGGTCTGGCCCTTTCCAAGCTGAAAGAAAAATTCAGCATCGAGACCCTGATGCTGGGCGGTGGCGGCGTGCTGAACTGGTCGTTCCTGCAAGCGGGGATGTGCGATGAGATCAGCATCGTGTTGGCGGCGGCGGCAGACGGGAGCCCGGATACGCCGCCGGTTTTCCGAGCCGCAGAAGGCATTTCGGAGAGCAAGGCCCTTGGCTTCACGCTGAAAGAGGCGAAGGCCATGGACGGCGGGGCGGTCTGGCTGCGCTATGGCGTGAATCGATAATCCTAAGCAGGAGGTTTCAATTATGAGGTATGAACGAAAAGAGCAGTTCGAGAAGGTCAACGCATTCGGCGCGGGAACGGCGAACACCGCCTATGCCCAATACTTCACCGGCGATTCGTTCCTGAATCCGCTGACCGATCCGGAAGGTGGCCTGTTCGCCGCCAACGTGACCTTCGAGCCGGGATGCCGCAACAACTGGCATATCCATCACGCGGACAAAGGAGGCGGTCAGCTCCTACTCTGTACGGCTGGCGAGGGCTGGTACCAAGGCCGCCGTCAGCCTGCACGAGGGCTCCGTCGTGATGATCCCCGCCAACGTCAAGCACTGGCACGGAGCGAAGAAGGACAGTTGGTTCAGCCATATCGCAGTGGAGGTTCCCGGCGAGAATTGCGAGAACGAGTGGTGCGAGCCGGTATCCCATGAAGAGTACGCAAGGCTGTAGGGAGGAACGAAACATGGCAGTCAAGCAGACGGCAGGCAGAGATGCCCTGGGCGAATTCGCCCCGAAATTCGCGGAACTGAACGATGACGTGCTCTTCGGAGAGGTCTGGAGCCGAGAGGGGCAGCTCAGCCTCCGCGACCGCTCCCTCGTGACCGTCGTCGCGCTGATGGCTCAGGGACTTACCGATGAGAGCTTCCGCTATCACCTGGCGGAGGCAAAGAAGAACGGTATTACAAAAGAAGAAATCGCGGAGGTTGTGACCCATGCAGCCTTCTACTGCGGCTGGCCCAAGGCGTGGGCGGTTTTCCGCATGGCAAAGGATGTCTGGGGCGAGGAGTAGAACGATGATCTTGAATGAAACCTACCCGTTGGCAAACGGAGTCCAGGTTCCCAAGCTGGGACTGGGCACCTGGTTCATCGACGATGCCGAGGCGGCGGAAGCCGTTCGCGAGGCGGTAAAGCTGGGCTATCGCCTGATCGACACCGCACAGGCCTACGGAAACGAACGCGGCGTCGGCGAGGGCGTGCGCACCTGCGGCGTTCGCCGGGAAGAGCTGTTCGTCGCCAGCAAGATCGCGGCAGAGTTGAAGACCTACGAGGATGCGGCGAAGTCCATCGATGAGACGCTGGAGAGGATGGGGCTCGGCTACCTCGACCAGATGATCATCCACTCTCCCCAGCCGTGGAGCGAGTTCCGTGTGGAGAAGCGCTATTTCGAGGAGAACAAGGAGGTCTGGCGTGCGTTGGAGGATGCGCGGGCGGCGGGCAAGGTCAAGGTAATCGGCGTGTCCAACTTCCTGCAAGATGACCTTGAGAACCTCCTGAGCTCTTGCTGCGTGATGCCCATGGTCAATCAGATCCTCCTGCACATCACCAACACCGATTCGGCATTGGTGGACTTCTGCAAGGCGCAGGGCATCCAGGTGGAGGCATACTCTCCCATCGCCCACGGCGAGGCGCTGAAGAATCCGGCGATCGTTAAGATGGCAGAGAAGTACGGCGTATCTGCCGCCCAGCTCTGCATCCGCTATGTCCTTCAGCTTGGAGCCGTTGCGCTTCCCAAGACGGCAGATCCCGCCCACATGGAAAGCAACGCGGACGTGGATTTCGCGATCTCCGAGGAAGATATGGAAACTCTCAAGAACATGGAGCGCATCGCCAACTATGGTGACTTCAGCGCATTTCCCGTGTTCAGCGGGAAGCCTCTTGCATGAGGAGCAAGCGTGAAATGAAAACCTTGATTCTGTACTGCTCCTACGGAGGCAACACGAAGCGCATCGCCGAGATGATCCAGAGGGAAATCGGCGGGGATATTGCTCGTATGGATACGGTTGTTCCCTACGATGGCGATTATGATGAAGTCGTCAATCAGGGGCAGCGTGAGATTGCCGAGGGTTATTGCCCGGAACTGAAGCCGCTGCACATTGGCTGGAGAGATTACGACACCATCATTCTGGGTTCTCCTGTCTGGTGGTACACCTTTGCGCCCGCCATGCGCAGTTTCCTGGAGCGGGCTGACCTGACCGGGAAGATCGTGTATCCGTTTGCCACCAATGGCGGCTGGCTGGGACACGCGCTGAAGGACTTTGAGGAAGCCTGCAAGGGCGCAATCGTGAAACCGGGCCTCGATGTGCTGTTCGATGAATCCATGCTCCGTACTTCTGAGAAAGATATTCAGGCATGGATTGATACAATCTGCAGATAATCGATCTACAGCTTTCGGCATCCGCCACAGAGCTGGCAAGGATTTGGGACGATCCCAAAAATGCAAACAGAGCGTTCCGACTTTCCGACGGAACGCTCTTCGCTCCCTTCGTGCCCTTTTTCCTCGCCTTCACCGGGCGACCCGGGAGCTGGGGCTGGCAGACGCCTCTCTGCTCTTCGTCCACAACGTCCAGGGAAATCTCGCGGTCAACCGCCTGCTTGGTTGGAGGCGAGGGCCCGAGTTCGCCTACGCCCAGGAGCTGCTCAGCGCCTATTCCGAAGGGGGCATGCGGGCGGTATCGGCTCGTCACGATTCCCGTAGTTGATCTTGACTGTGGACTCCTTACAAGTCTTGCTCGAGATCGAGCGGAGACTGGGCCCTGCCGAATCGGAGCTATGGCGACCAAAAATGTTGCCAGAAGACGCCGTCGACACTGTTTGCGATGGGGTAGAGCTCGATGGCGGTTCGGCACAGTCTGTTTCGACGGTTTCGCGGGGCGTTGATGGCGTGAAGGCGGCCGTTGGAAAGAAACTCATTTCCGTGGGGAAGAAACTTCTCGGTGAGTAAAGCTCATCGGAGCGGGGATAGAGCTTTGTCTGCGGGGTACGAAATGCTGGCTAGTGGTTGCGACGCCTTGTTGCGGAAATGCCAACTGCCACAACTACACCACCGGCAACACTCAGGGCGACTGCCATCGCACCGTTGTCGCCTGTCGCGGGTAGGGTGGTCCCGGCTGGTTTAACCGCCGCTACTGCCTTGGTGGAAACGGGATTTGCCGCGGGCTTTTCTGCCTTGGGCTGCGGTGTGGGCTCGGGCTTGGTTTCCGGTTCGGGTTTAACCTCTGGGTTCGGCTTAACGTCAGGGCTGGGCTCGGGATCGGTCACGTCGGTTGCAATCAAGTGCACGTCACTGTCGAAGACGTAACGGATGTAGTAATCGTGCCGCGTTTCGTGCATAATCCCCTGCCCGCTGTCGAAGTCACGGTCAACGTGTGTGCCAAGGTGGGCTGAGCTGTTGAGGTTCAGCCTGTAAGGGATTTGGTCGTCGGCGTAGCCGCCTGTAAAGACAGCGGTTGCTCTAACGTGATTGTCGATCATGGTCAGGGCAATAGAGACGCTGGCCTCTTTGGGGTTCTCGGTTTTTATAAGGCCTTCGGTATCGGTGTCGATCTTGAAGAGATGGACGGTGTCGTTAAGCCCGTAGATGAAGTCCTCGGGTTTGTCGGGGAAATCGTATACAAACGCCTCATTCTGGACCAACATGAAGGCAGGAGGGAGCTCCAGGTCATAGTTATGGTCGACAACGGTGGTAGCTGTGAGGCTGCCTTCCGCGTTGGCTTCGTCGCAGGTAATGGGTGCTGCGACATCGGTTTCGGGCATTTCTGTCGCCAGTGCTGCGCAGGGTAGCAAAAGCAGTCCTGCCACAAGAATGCTTACTCCGAAGGCGGCGATTCTGGCGTCTGCATGACGCTTGACGTCGCGGATAGACAGGCCAGTCCGTTTGTTATGGGTCTGCGGTGCAACATGCTGTCCATACATAAGACGCTCCTTGTTCGTAGGCCGGTTTCCGCGGATCTATATTGCGCCTGGCCGATGCGGCTAGGCTCTTTCACGCGAACGCTTATGCGAGCAGGGAGAAAGCTCAAGCTAATTTTCTCACAGTCGATACTTTGCGAGCAACGATTTGCTGTTCAATTTTCGGAGAGAGAGTCAAGACAGTCGAGGAGTTATCAGGCGGTGAGATTATGTCTAGAGAACACTGACGAGAGATGTGGCCTGCAGACGACTGAATAGCTCCATCCGTTTTGGTTACAACGAAATGTATGCCGCGCGCCTGCGGCATGAAGAAGGGAGATTCTTATGAATATCGTTGTATTGAGCGGTAGCCCGCGCAAGGGCGCCAATACCGACACCATGGTCGAGGCGTTTGCTGAGACCGCGCGTGAGGGTGGCCATACGGTCGAGGTCATCCGCGTTGCCAGTAAGAAAATCGCTGGTTGTCTGGGGTGTCAGTATTGCTTCGCCCACGAGGGCACTTGCGTGCAGAAGGATGACATGGCCAACGTGATCGAGTCGCTGAAAGACGCCGACATGGTTGTCTTCGCTTCGCCTATCTACTGGTTTGATATCACTGCGCAGGAGAAGGCCGCCATCGATCGCCTATACGCTTTCGGTGCTACGGGCTTCCCGTTCACCAAGACGGCCCTTTTACTCGATAGCCACAGCGAGGGTGTTTATGATGCGGCGATCGCTATGTACAAGTCGACCTGTGCGTACTGCAAGTGGGAGGACCAGGGCATTGTCGCCATCAGCGGTATGACCGAGCGCGACAGCATGGCATCGTCGCCCAAGTTGAAAGAGGTGCGAGAGCTCGCTCGCAAGCTCGCCTAAGGACAAGAAGAACGCATGGCAATCAGCGTTGGCGGAAAGCCTACTTCCCTTACCAAGAGGATTACTGATTGCCATGCGTTGATGTCCTTATGGACAATCTCCGCGTGCTAGGAGACTTTCTCGCTCAGGAACTCCCTGAATGCGGGGATGTCAAAGCCAACGAGACCACGCCCACGTTCCCCGATGACGCCGTCCTCGAGAAGGCGGCGTTTGTATTGGCTTGCGTAGTTGCTGGCGACGCCCATGCGTTTGGCTATCTCCGAGACCCTGCTGGGGCCAGAATCGGGCAGCATCGCGAGTAAAAACTCAATGTCTTTATCGGAAAGCTCCCGATAGGTCGTTTCGAGAGAAGTCCGATGTCATGTTTTTCGAGTTGCTTAAAGATGCCATTCATGCGCGTGCGCCAGTTGCCCTGAGCCTCTTGAGCATATGTCCAATCGATGCCCACTGGGCCAATTTGAACACCGTTTATGCGCGCGTGAGGCTGTGAGAGGTAGCTATCTGCGGCTTCTTTGGTTCGCTCGATAATATCTTCGAGCATGCCTGGCATGGCGGAGACATTTGCTGCGATCCAGCCGTGTTCAAGCGCCGTTTCTGAAAGGAGCGAGAGAAGCGCCGTCTTGCCCGTTCCCCTTGCGCCAGTAAAAATGGTTGACAGGTTGGGATCTCCCGGGCCGTTGATAAAGCCACGGTTGATGTCACGCAGGATATGCTCGCGACCCGCTAGAAAGGGAGGGACGCTTCCGAACGTCGGGGTAAAGGGGTTCTTGCTGTACTCCATGGTAGCTCCTTTGCAAGTTTTGCTAATTTTTGCAAGTTTTGCTAACTTTTGCAAGTTTTGCTAACGACTGACCAAAGGGCATCGAAGCAGTGGCGCTGACATTTTTTACGCAGAAAAATAAGCAGAAATCAATTTATCTGCGTTAAAAAATAGTTGAGAAGAAAAACGACGAGTCCCGGGCGCAATGCCGTTGCGTTCCGGGCCTCGTCGCTTTGCGAAGTATCTAACGATCTCGTTGCCGTCGTCCTAGTCAAACAGGCTCGGCATGTCGTTTTCTTTCATGAGGGCACCGGCTGAGGGGAGGCTCTGCGCGGTGAACTTCTCGGCCGAGACGCCGGCGCCAAGAATCTCCTCGGTCGTGCCGACGGTGGTGACCGAGCGGCCCTTCTTGGCGGTAAAGGCCTGGACGCCTTGCGTGTTGGTGGTCGTCTTGGTCTTGAGCAGCGACGTGTTGAAGTTCATCAGGCGGTAGTCGCTCGAGACCAGCGCGATGTCGCGATCGTCCTTGAGCACTTGGGCATACAGCAGTTTGCTGCCGCCGTAGATGGCGTTCTTAAGGCGTTTGCGGTTGGTCTTGGTGACGTATCCAGAAAGCGCGACGCGCACCACGCGGCCGTTCTCAAAGACAAACAGCACGTCGGCCTTGTAGTCCTCGGGGTCGATGACCCAGATGACGCTCTCGTCGGGTTCCATCTCAAGATCGGTCGGCAGGTACGAGCCCAGCTGGGCCGACTTGGTGTCCTCAAACGCCGCAACCTTGCACTTGTACACCTGGCTCTTGTTGGTAAAGACCAGCAGCTCGTGGGTGTTGGAGGACGCGAATTCGATAAAGGGCTTGTCGCCGTCCTTGTACTTGAGCGTGGTGGCCTTCTTAAGCACGCGGTCGGTCATCTTCTTAAGGTAGCCATCGCGCGAGAGCATGATGGTAACCGGATATTCCTCGACCTCGGGCTCCAGGCTCACCTCAATGACCTCGTGGGGCTCAATCCTGCCCGTGCGGCGCGGCATCACGTACTTCTTGTTGACTGCGGCCAGCTCGTCGCTGATGACCTTCTTGATGTTCTCCTCGCTGGAGAGGATCTCCTCAAGCTCGGCAATCTCGCCCTCAAGCTTGGCAATGTCCTTGGTGCGGTTGAGGATGTACTCCTCGTTGATGTTGCGGAGCTTAAGCTCGGCAACAAACTCGGCCTGGGTCTCGTCGATGTCGAAGCCGCGCATAAGGTTGGGTACGACCTCGGCTTCGAGTTTGGTGCCGCGGATGATGGCGATAGCCTTGTCGATGTCGAGCAGAATCGCCTCAAGGCCGTGCAGCAGGTGCAGGCGCTCGGACTTTTTTCCCAGGTCAAAGTTAATGCGGCGACGCGTGGACTCAATACGCCACTTGACCCACTCGTGCAGGATCTGACGCACGCCCATAACGCGAGGGTAACCATCGACCAACACGTTGAAGTTGCACGAGAACGAATCCTGCAGCGTGGTCGAGCGATAGAGCTTGGCCATGAGCTTGTCGGGGTCGACGCCGCGCTTAAGGTCGATGGCGATGCGCAAGCCCGAGAGGTCGGTTTCGTCGCGGATGTCAGCGATCTCCTTGACCTTGCCCTCTTTGGAGAGCTTGACGATGCGCTCGATGATGACATCGGTCTTGGTGGTGTAGGGAATCTCGTAGACCTCGATGATGCGCTCTTCGGGAATCCAGCGCCAGCGGGAGCGGATCTGGAAGCTGCCAAGGCCGGTCTCGATAATCTTTTCCATCTCCTCGCGGCGGTAGATGATCTCGCCGCCGGTCGAGAAGTCGGGCATGGGCATGTATTCGAGCAGGTCGCAGTCGGGGTCCTGCAGGTAGTGCATTGTGGCAGTGCAGACCTCGTTGAGGTTGAAGCCGCAGATGTCGGACGCCATGGCGACACCGATGCCCTTGTTGGCTGAGACGAGGATATTGGGGAACGTGGTGGGCAGCAGGCGCGGCTCCTTCATGGCGCCGTCGTAGCTGTCGACGAAGTCGACCGGGTCCTTGTCGATGTCCTTGAAGATCTCGGCGCTGATGGGGGAGAGCTTGGCCTCGGTGTAACGCGAGGCGGCGTAGCTCAGGTCGCCCGAATAGTACTTGCCAAAGTTGCCCTTCGACTCCACGAAGGGCGCAAGCAGCGCTTCGTTGCCCGTCGCCAGGCGCACCATCGTCTCGTAGATCGCGGCATCGCCGTGCGGGTTGAGCTTCATGGTCTGACCCACGATGTTGGCGCTCTTCTGGCGCTCGCCCTTGAGCAGACCCATCTTGTACATGGTGTAGAGCAGCTTGCGGTGCGAGGGCTTAAAGCCGTCGATCTCGGGGAATGCACGCGAGACGTTGACGCTCATGGCGTAGGGCATGTAGTTGACCTCGAGCGTCTGCGTGATCGGCTGGTCGGTGACCTCGGAGTGCAGGCCGATGACGTTTTCGGCGTTGACCTGCTTTTTCTTTGGCTGGTTCTTCGTCTTCTTCTTTGCCACGATTTCCTCTTGAACTTCTTATGGGCCGTCGTTATCGATTTGCTGCTACTGCAGGTCCAGCTGGTCCAGGTATTCCTTGCCGTGCTCGGAGATATGGCGCTTGCGGCCTGCCTCGTCGTTGCCCAGCAACAGGTTGAACATGGTTTCCATCTTGGTGACGTCCTCGGGCTCCACCTTGATCAGACGACGCGTCTCGGGATTCATGGTGGTGAGCCACATCATGTCCGGGTCGTTCTCACCAAGACCCTTGGAGCGGTTGATGGAGCACTTTTGGTCGCCAATCTCCTTGAGGATGCCGTTCTTCTCGAGCTCGGTGTAGGCAAAGTAGGTCTTCTCTTTGCAGTTGATCTCGTAGAGCGGCGATTCGGCGATATATACGTAACCCTCGTCGATAAGCGTGGGCACCAGGCGGTAGAGCATGGTGAGCACGAGCGTACGGATGTGATAACCGTCGACGTCGGCGTCCGTACAGATGATGACCTTGTTCCAGTTGAGGTTGTCCAGGTCAAAGGAACCAAGGTTCTTGATGCGCTTGTCCTTGATCTCCACACCGCAGCCCAGCACGCGCATAAGGTCCATGATGATGTCGGACTTAAAGATGCGCGGGTAGTCCTCTTTCAGGCAGTTGAGGATCTTACCGCGGACGGGCATAACGCCCTGGAACTCGGCATCGCGCGAGGTGCGAATGGCGCCTGCTGCCGAGTCGCCCTCTACGATGTAGATCTCGCGGCGGCTCTTGTCCTTGGAGCGGCAGTCGATGAACTTCTGCACGCGGTTGGCCATGTCGGTCTTCTGCTGCAGGTTGGTCTTGATGCTCTGGCGCGTCTTCTCGGCGTTCTCGCGCGAGCGCTTGTTGATGAGCACCTGCTCCATGATCTTATTGGCGGCGTCCTTGTTCTCGATCAAGTAGGTCGAGAGGCGCTCCTTAAAGAAGGCCGTCATGGCCTGCTGGATAAAGCGGTTATTGATGGCCTTCTTGGTCTGGTTTTCGTAGGACGTCTGGGTGGAGAAGCAGTTGGTCACCAGCACCAGACAGTCCTGGACGTCCTGCCACTTAATGCCGCTTTCGTTTTTGTTGTATTTGCCCTGTTGCTTAATGTAGGCATCGATGGCGCTGGTCAGAGCGCTACGGGCCGCCTTCTCGGGCGAGCCGCCGTTCTCGAGCCACGATGAGTTGTGGTAGTACTCCTGCATCATGAAGGTGCGCGAGAAGCACATGCACGCGGTAATCTTCACGTTGTAGTCGGGCAGGTCCTCGCGATCGCGACCGCGACGGTCGGCCTCGATAAAGAAGGGCTCGGTGAGGTAGTCGGTACCGACCTTCTCGAGCACGTAGTCCTCGATGCCCTTGGGATAGCAAAAATCCTCTTCGGAAAACTCGCCATCGTCGCCCTCGATACGCAGGCGGAAGGTCACGTTGGCGTTGACCACGGCCTGGCGGCGCATTGTCTCGCGATACCAATCGTGGGGGATGCTGATGGAGGTAAAGACCTCAAGATCGGGACGCCACTTGATGGTGGTGCCGGTGCGATCCTCGTCGCTGGGCTCAATCTCGAGTGCCTTCTTTTTGGCACCGACGACCTTGCCCTTCTTAAAGTGCAGGGAGTACTTGTTGCCGTCGCGCCAAACCGTGACGTCCATGTATTCGGAGGCGTACTGGGTTGCGCATGAGCCCAGGCCGTTGGTGCCGAGCGAGAAGTCGTAGTCGCCGCCCTGGTTATTGTTGTATTTGCCGCCGGCGTAGAGCTCGCAAAAGACGAGTTCCCAGTTAAAGCGCTTCTCGGAGGGGTTCCAGTCGAGCGGACAGCCGCGGCCGTTGTCCTCTACCTGAATGGAACCATCGCGAAAGGCGGTAAGGGTGATGAGCTTGCCGTAGCCCTGGCGCGCCTCGTCAACGGCGTTGGACAGAATCTCGAAGGCGGCATGCGCGCAGCCATCGAGTCCGTCCGAGCCAAAGATGACGGCGGGACGCAGGCGTACGCGCTCCTCGTCCTTGAGCTGGCGGATACTGTCGTTACCATAGTTTGCGGTGTTTTTTGCCATACTCGCTCTCTCGGTGCTCCTTTACTGCGTTTAAGTCATATAGATAGTCAAGGTAGCATAGCCCAGCCCACAGACGATTCCACCCAACACGAAATCCATCGAACAATCGTTCGATTAGATAATGAATGCTTGGAATGCGGGAGGGACCTGTCCTGTCCTATTCAAACATCTGCGGCAGGTCGATGAAGACGGTTCGATCGCTTTCGCCAGCTTCGAAGCCCGAACGGGAGAAGAATCCATAGCGATGGCACTTGAGTCCCGTTGCCTCGACTTGGGCGATTTCCTCGTCGACCATTTTTTGCGTGATGGGGGATTTGCGGAACTTTGCTTCGTAGAATGCGTAGCCCTCGGGGTCTTGCGTTACCACATCGAATTCGCCGCTCGTTTTGTTTGCGGGGTCGTCGTACCAGTACTTGCCTATGGCGTCGAAAGCCGGTTCGATCTTGCCGGTCCTGTTCTGCCGCACGAGGTATTGACGGCAGATCTCCTCGAACATATGAGGAACGTAGTTTTCCTCGAAGTCTTGGAAGACGTGACGATCATAGAAGACTTCCGAGTCGAGCAGCTGACGCGCTGAGGCATTGCGGAAAACATAGCGATAGTAAAAGAGCGAAAGCGGATCCACTACAAAGTAGCCAGACTTGCGCTTGTTCGTAGGGTCGTTGATGGGTGCACGCTTTTGGACGATTTCGAGTGACATGAGCTTGTCGAGCACGTCTGCCATGGCCGGACCGCTCGAGACGTGCGACTGTGCCAGCACGTCCCCCCAACGGGAGTAGCCTTGTGCGAGAGCCCCGAAAACTTCGTTGGCGTTGGTCATCTTCGAGATCTCGGCGTTGAGATAGGACGGCACCTCGCTTTCTAAGCGGGCGCCAGGTTCCGTGACGAGCTCGATGATGTTGTCGCGTACGCTTTGGGATTGATCGATGAGGCGATTGTAAAAGGGGATACCGCCAAAAACGCTATAGAGCCGCACCTTGTCCTCGGGCGAGAACGCGGGATAGAACTTCGCAGCGTCAAAGTAATCCATGGGCTTAAGCTCAAGCGCGAGATCAATTCGCCCGTAGAGGGGGCTTTCATGCTCGATGAGGGATTTCATAATCTCAACGTAGGAGCCGCACAGGACAATGTTTAAACGTGAGTCTTCCCCGTGGGCGTCGATTGAGGTCTGAAGAATGCTGTCTAGGCCTTTAACCGCATCTCTCAAGTAGGGGTATTCGTCGAGAACGAGGGTAATGTTCTTGTCTTTAGCTTGGGCAAACAGAAATTCGATGAGCTCGCGGATGCCTGTGAAGGCGAGCGGAGGAAAGCCCAGCGCTTCAGCAACAAGGACGGACAGACTCTCGAGGTTGTCTGCCTCGGAGGTTTGGCGGCACTCGTAATAGACCGTTGCGACGTCCGACAAATCGGTTAGCGCCTGCTTGATGAGCTCACTTTTTCCGACGCGACGCCTGCCGTAAATGAGAACATTGCGCTGCTCGGGTGCTTTGAGCGTTTTCTTAATACGGGCGAGCTCACGCTCCCTGCCAATAAATTCCACTTACTCGGTTCCTTCCGACTCGGTTTTGTCCGAGTTAATTGTATCGCATGGATCAGTTTATGCTCGAGTTTACTCGGACAAAACCGAGTCGGTTCTGCCCGAGTAAATTTGAAGGCGGCCGAATGCGTCTTGCTGCGTTTGCGGTTGGATACGTTGTCGAAAACGTATCGTGCGGATTGTTGGATCGAATCGAACATTGGGACAGACGTCTCGTTTTATGGGCCGGGGGCGTGCATGTGCGAGTTCTTTTGGCCCATAAGGAACGCTGGTGGGTCGTTATTTGGGCCATGGGTCACTTCGCCGGCGCCGTGTTTCGTCATACGCTCATTGTGGAAGCCGATGCCACGGGACGACGAAGGCCTCGGGCAACGGATGAGCTGCAAGTGAAAGGAGCGGTGAGGATGATGAAGCCCATGACGAAGAAGCTGCTGTTAGGAATTCCCACTGTGACGCTTTCGGCCGTGCTGGCGTGTACGGTGGCCGGCTGTGGCGGTAGTGCTCCGAGCGGCTCGGGCGGGAGCGCACCTGTGCAGGAGAAGTCCAAGAAGGCCAAGGCCTATGATTCGCAGACGGTCGAGGTGGCAGGCATTACCTATGAGTCGGTGGCTCACGGTACGTTCTATCGTGGCGATGCCAAGCTACAGGACGGCTTTTACCTGCACATCAAGATCACCAACAACAACACAAAGAACAGGACGTTCAGTTCCTTTAACGTGCATGCTGCCCAGGGCGATCTTGAGGCAGGCGACCCGTTGTTTACTTCCGGCAAGGCGGCCGTGCTCGACTACGTTGCAAGCGAGGCTCCCGATGAGCTGCACGAGGGCATCGACCTTTCCGAGAGGCCAGATATCGGCCCGGGCGAGACCGTTGAGTACGTGTATTTCTGGGCGCCCAAGACGGCGTACTACGGGCCCATCACTGTCGAGTTCGTAGACGCTTATGCCCCCGCCAAGAATCATGAGGCCATGCACTTTGACACCACGGGATGCGAGACCAAGGAGTTCAAGGCGGCCGGCGGCGTGGCCGATTCTGGCGAGAAGGCAGATTTAACGGGCATCGACTGCGCATCGTACAGCATCGAGGCCGCCGATGGGTACACGCTGGATTCGTCCGACGAAGAGCGCGAAAAGGCAAACTTCTTCCACGACGAGACTGGAGGACGCCTGAACATCAGCATCTTCCCGCGCTCGCCGGAGGAAGAGGTTGCAAGCCTAGAGCAGGTCTACGAAGGCAAGGAGACAACAACCGACCAGGTCGAGTACAACGACATAACGTGGCTGCGCTTTACCGGTCCCGACAACGGCCATACACTGTTTGCGACGGCTCCCGCGACGGGCGAGACCGTCCGCGTGTCGATCGGCTGGAAGATCGATTGGGACGCCGCCGTGCCCATGATGGAGGCACTGAAGCTCAAGTAACGCCGCGATTCTTACGTCAGGCGACTCAGGGCTGGCTCCGAGTTATCGGGGCCAGCCCTTTTTGGTGCTCGATGAGCCGAGTCGGCGTCTCTCGCAAAGGTAACTGAGAGCTAGTGAGGCTTATCAGAATTGACCTCATCGGGGGCGTCGTTTTCGAGTGCCGTGCGGCGGGCGCTGTAGGCGATGAGGCCGGC
>CAJMRR010000034.1 GCA_905215835.1 uncultured bacterium
CCAGCTGGTCGAGCGGCTCGGCAGGGGAGGAGAGCTTGCCCGTCTGGGGGTCCAAGACGCCTGCCTGGCAGATGCTTCCCCGCACAAGCCCCGCGCAGGCCTCGCAGGTGCAGCCTGAGGCGTGTGGGACGCCCGGCTTCCAAGGCGCGGCGTCCAGGCGACGATTCGACCCGTCCCATGGCACGCCGGCAACGGGAAGCATATGCGTGGTGGTGCAGAGGAGCACGCGGCCGCTAGCGCGCATGAGCTCAAGACCCAGCGTTTTGAGCAACGTCGACTTGCCGCCGCTGCCGATAATCGCGGTAATGCCCGGCTCGATCCTGAGCGCCGAGGCAAGATTGCCGCTAACCGTTTCCATCTGTTCACCGCCGTATAATACTGTGATAATAAATAATCATCAGAGTAGCGGTCGAACCGCTTTTGCTCTGCTCAAACCGTAGCACAGGGAGGTGCCCCGGGAATGCTCGTTTATGTTCGCGGCGCCGGCGATATCGCCACGGGTGTCGCCGCTCGCTTGGTGCGTGCCGGCGTGTCGGTCGTTATGGCCGATATCGCGGGTCCCACGGGCATCCGCCGCACAATCAGTTTTTGCGAGGCTATTCGCCTGGGCGAGGTCCAGGTCGAGGGCATTCGCGCTCGCTTGGCGCAGACGCCGGCAGAGGCGCTCGAGATTACCCAAGCGGGGGATGTTGCCGTCGTGGTGGACCCTCAGGCCAAGATGCTCGATGAGCTTAAACCCGCGGCTGTGGTCGACGCGATTTTGGCCAAGCGCAACCTGGGCACCACGCGCGACATGGCGCCTACCGTCATCGCCGTGGGGCCGGGCTTTACCGCGCCGGTCGATTGCGACGCCGTGGTCGAGACCATGCGCGGGCATTTCCTGGGCCGTGTCATTACCCAAGGTTCACCCCAGCCCAACACGGGCGTGCCGGGCATTATCGCTGGCTATGGCAAAGAGCGTGTTATCCACAGCCCCGCCGCCGGCGTGTTTCGGTCCGACCGCGCAATCGGCGACATCGTGCGCGCCGGAGACGTGATTGGCTACGCGGGCGATACGCCCATGCGCACGCAGATCGATGGCTGTCTGCGCGGGCTTTTGGCGAACGGCGTGCAGGTGACTGAGGGCTTTAAATGCGCCGATGTCGATCCGCGCGGTGACGCCAGCTATATCAACTATATTTCGGACAAGGCGACGTCGGTCGGCGGCGGTGTGCTCGAGGCACTCGCTATGCTCACCGATGTCTTTAGAGGATAGAAGGCGGCAATGGAAAAGCTCGATGTTGTGAATGCGGCGCTTGCCGCCCTGCGTGCTGGCGAGACGTGCGAGCTGGTGGTCGTGGCCGGCACGGCAGGGTCGTCACCGCGCGGCGTGGGCGCCTGGATGGCTGTCTTTGCCGACGGTAGCCAGGCGGGCACCATCGGCGGCGGCAAGATCGAGCTCTTTGCGCTGGACGAGGCGCGCGAGCTGCTGGCCGCAGGGCAATCGCGTCTGGTCCGCTACACCATGGGCGGCGAGAACTCCGATACCGGCATGATCTGCGGCGGAGCCATCTGCCTGTGCTATCTGCATCTGGATGCGACCCAGGCACCGTTGTTCCAGGAAATTGCCGACGTCTTGGTCTATCGGCGCATCGGCGACTTCGTCATCGACTTTGAGCCGTTTATCGCAAGCGCGCTCGAAAGCGACGCTGCCGAATACCATGGCGAGGAGTCGCGCCGCACCATTGTGGGTTGCCCCGGGCTTTCGCTGACGGAAGAGGGGAGTAAGGTCACCTACACCAACGCGGCCTCTGAGATTCCCGCGGCGCACATCGAGACGCTCTGCCCCGAGGGCTTGACCTACATCTTTGGCTGCGGACACGTGGGCGCCGCGACGGCGCGGGTGCTCACGGCGGCGGGCTTTGCCGTCGTGGCGTGCGACGACCGCCCCGGCACGCTGACCCCCGATTGGGTGCCCGGTGTCTACGATCGTCGCCTGGTCGATTACAAGAACCTGAGCGAGCTGTGTCCCATCGGTCCGCGCGACTTGGTGGTCGTCGCCACGGCGGGTCACAAGTCCGATATCGACGTGGTGATTCAGGCCATGCGTGCCAAGCCTGCCTACCTGGGCTGTCTGGGTTCGCGCCGCAAGACGGCCTTTGTGCGTGCCCGCCTGGAGCAGGAAGGTTTTACGCAGGACCAGATCGACGAGCTGCACCTTCCGATCGGCGTTGCCATCGAGGCCGAGGACCCCGAGGAGATCGCCATCTCCATCGCCGCCGAGATGATCCACCTGCGCCGCACCAAACTCGTCCCCCGCAAGCGCTAATCGCATCCCCACCAATAAGTTGCGGTGAAATACGGATTGTTTAAGCCTGTTAGGCCGCCCAACAGTCCCTATTTCACCGCAACTGCTTTTTGGGACCCATTTGTGCGGGGGAGTTGTGGAGTTGTGCAGGCAGACGAGGTTTTTCTGGAAATACGCTCCCGATGCGCGTATAGTACCGATTGTTTTGTCGGCTCCTGCTGCGTTGAGTCCAAACCGCAAAATGCCATGAGCGGCGCGGATGCAGCCAGGAGGCACGAGGACAACCCATCGTGGCCACGCCCCGTGCTTAAAACCCCAAGAAGGAGTGAACAATGGCAGAAGAGAAGTATGTGCCGCGTCTGAAGACCAAGTACAACAACGAGGTCAAGCAGCAGCTTCAGGACAAGTTCCAGTACGAGAACGTCATGATGATCCCCAAGTTTGAGAAGATCGTCGTGAACATGGGTGTCGGCGAGGCCGCTACCGATTCCAAGGCCATCGACGGTGCCGTGCGCGACCTGCGCGCCATCACCGGCCAACAGCCGATGATCACCCGTGCCCGCAAGTCCATCGCTACCTTCCGCCTGCGCGCTGGTATGCCGATCGGCTGCAAGGTTACCCTGCGTGGCGACCGTATGTGGGAGTTCTTCGATCGTCTGACCTCCGTCGCGATCCCCCGTATCCGCGACTTCCGCGGCATCTCCGCCAAGAGCTTCGACGGCCGTGGTAACTTCTCCATGGGCGTCACCGAGCAGCTCATCTTCCCCGAGATCGACTTCGACTCCGTCGATCACCAGCGTGGTATGGACATCACTTTCGTGACCACCGCCAACACCGATGAGGAGGCCAAGGCCCTTCTGGACGCCTTCGGTTTCCCGTTCAAGAAATAGGTTCACCTGCCCTATAAGCGCCGTTCCCACAAGGGGGCGGCGCTTGGGGCGAACAATACTCTATGTGAGGAGGATATAAGTGGCTAAGACATCGATGATCGTCAAGTGCAATCGCAAGCAGAAGTTCTCTACTCGTGAGTACACGCGCTGCCAGCGCTGCGGCCGTCCGCACTCTGTGTACCGCAAGTTCGGCCTGTGCCGTGTCTGCTTCCGCGAGCTTGCACTCAAGGGCGAGCTTCCCGGCGTTAAGAAGGCCAGCTGGTAAGTCACTACCAGCGTTTCAAGCATCAGTTTGGAACAGGGAAAACGCGCTAAAAAGGCTTTGCCGTTAAGGGCGGCGAAGAACCAAGAGCACGTGTTCATCAAGAACGAAGGAGAATCTGTATGAACCTTACAGACCCGATCGCAGATATGCTTACGCGCATCCGTAACGCTAACTCTGTGAACAAGGCCACGGTCTCCATGCCGAGCAGCAAGAAGCTCGTCGAGATCGCTCGTGTTCTGCACGAGGAGGGCTACATCGAGGGCTACGATGTCGAGGACACCGTTCCCCAGAAGACTCTGCACATCACGCTTAAGTATGGTCCCAAGAAGGCTAAGGTCATCAACGGCATCCGCCGCATTTCCAAGCCGGGCCTGCGTAAGTACACCGGCGTTGCCGACATGCCCCGCGTCCGCGGTGGCCTTGGTACCGCCATTATTTCCACCAGCCATGGCGTCATGACCGACCGCGATGCTCGCAAGCACAACGTCGGCGGCGAGATCATCGCTTACGTCTGGTAATTCGCTCGGTAGGTAGAAGGAAAGGAGATCACCGTGTCTCGTATCGGTAATAAGCCTGTCCAGATTCCCGCCGGAGTCGAAGTGGCAGTCAACGGCAACAACGTTGTCGTCAAGGGCCCCAAGGGCCAGCTCGAGCTCGATGTCTTTGAGAAGCTCGCTATCAACGTCGAGGACAACGTCCTCACCGTTTCCCGTCCCGACGACGAGCGTGAGACCCGTGCCCGCCACGGCCTCACCCGCGCCCTCATCCACAACATGGTTGTTGGCGTTTCCGAGGGCTTCGAGAAGAAGCTCGAGCTCGCCGGCGTCGGTTACCGCGTGCAGCAGAAGGGTAAGAACCTCGAGTTCTCCCTGGGCTTCTCGCACCCCGTGATCGTCGAGGCTCCCGAGGGCATCACCTTCGAGGTTCCCGACAACACCCACGTGAACGTCAAGGGTATCAACAAGCAGCAGGTCGGTCAGATCGCCGCTGAGATCCGCGGCCATCGTCCTCCCGAGCCTTACAAGGGCAAGGGTATCCACTACGTTGGCGAGCACATCCGCCGCAAGCTGGGTAAGGCCGCCAAGTAGTCGTAACCGACTCACTCGCATAAGACCAGCACCCCGTCAGGTGCTGGCAAGATCAACCTTTTTAGGAGTTTACGTATGAACAAGCATAAGGCGAAGCTGGAAGGCCTCAAGCGTCGTCAGCGTCGTGTTCGCGGCAAGGTCTCGGGTACCTCCGAGCGTCCGCGTCTTCGCGTGACCCGTACTAACGCCAACATCTATGCCCAGATCATCGACGACAGCAAGGGCTCCAGCCTGACGCTCGTCTCCGCCTCGACCCTCGAGGCCGAGTTCAAGGGCACCCACACCTCGAACAAGGAGGCTGCGGAGAAGGTCGGTCAGCTCGTTGGCAAGCGCGCCATCGAGGCCGGCATCACCAAGGTCGCCTTCGATCGCGGTGGCCGTATCTACCATGGCCGCGTCAAGGCCCTCGCCGACGGTGCTCGTGCCGCCGGTCTCGAGTTCTAGGAGGTATGTAGCACATGGCTCGTAATCAGAAGCAGCAGCGCGAGGCCTCCGAGTTCGAGGAGCGCGTCGTTTACATCAACCGCGTGTCGAAGACCGTCAAGGGTGGTCGTCGCATGAGCCTCGTCGCTCTCGTCGTCGTTGGCGACGGCAAGGGCAACGTCGGCGTTGGCATGGGCAAGTCCGCTGAGGTGCCCATGGCCATCTCCAAGGCGTCTCTCGATGCCAAGAAGAACATGTTCCACGTGCCGGTGACCGATCAGGGCACCATTCCGCACGAGGTTCTCGGTCACTTTGGTGCCGGCCGCATCATCATCAAGCCCGCTGTCGAGGGTACCGGCGTTATCGCCGGCGGCGCTGTGCGTCCCCTCTTTGAGCTTGCTGGCATCAAGAACGTCCTGTCCAAGTCCCTCGGTACCGACAACGGCCTCAACATCATCAAGGCTGCCGTCGAGGGCCTCAAGGAGCTCTCCAGCCCTGAGGACGTCGCGGCTCGCCGTGGCCTGACGGTCTCCGAGATGTTCGTCGGTAAGGAGAACTAAGCATGGCTGACACCATCAAGATCAAGCAGGTCCGCAGCACCAACGGTTGCAAGCAGGACCAGGTCCGTACTGTCCGTGCCCTCGGTCTCCACAGGATCCGCGAGGTTCGCGAGATTGCTGACAACGAGTCCGTCCGCGGCATGATCTTCAAGGTCAAGCACCTTGTCGAGATTGTAGAGGAGTAGCAAATGCAGCTTCACGATCTTACTCCCGCGCCCGGTTCCACCAAGAACCGCAAGCGCGTCGGCCGTGGCAATTCTTCGGGTCACGGCACCACTTCTGGCCGCGGTCAGAAGGGCCAGGGTTCCCGCTCTGGCGGCACCAAGGGTGCCGGCTTCGAGGGTGGCCAGACTCCGCTGGCTATGCGCCTGCCCAAGCTTCCGGGCTTCCGTAACCCCCGTCGTATCGAGTACACCGCTGTTAACGTTGAGCGTCTCGAGCGTAAGTTCGAGGACGGCGCTGTGATCGACGGTGCCGCTCTTAAGGCCGCTCGCATCACCAAGAGCGAGTTCGAGCCCGTCAAGGTGCTCGGCAATGGTGAGCTCACCAAGAAGTTCACGGTCAAGGTCGACAAGGTCAGCGCTTCTGCGCAGGCCAAGATCGAGGCCGCCGGCGGAAAGGTCGAGCTGCCGTGCTAAATGGTCTTAAGAATGCTTTCCGCATCAAAGAATTGCGCGAAAAGATTCTTTTTACCATAGCTATGCTCGTCGTGTACCGCATTGGTGCGCACGTTCCTGTGCCCGGCATTCCCTTCCAGGGGATGCTGGGCCTTTTCTCGACCGATAACAATTCGGTCGCCGCAGGTGCTATGGCCCTCCTGAATCTTTTCTCTGGCGGCGCGTTGAGCTATGTGTCGGTGTTTTCGCTGGGCATCATGCCTTACATCACCAGCTCGATCATCCTCCAGATGCTCCAGGCCGTCGTGCCTTCCCTGCATGAGCTTGCCCGCGAGGGCGAGGTCGGTCAGACCAAGATTACGCAGTATTCGCGTTACCTCACCCTGGCTCTGGCAATCCTCAACTCCGTGGGTTACCTCTTCCTCTTTAAGAGCTTCGGCATCAGCTTCAATGGCGCCGGCGCTCCCGAGATCATCTTCGACCTCATGATCATCGGCACGCTCACCGCGGGCGCCATGCTGATCATGTGGATTGGTGAGCTCATCACCCAGCGCGGTATCGGCAATGGCATGTCGCTGATCATCTTCGCGAACATCATGGCCGGTCTGCCGCAGGCTATCTTCTCCAGCACCGAGGGCAATGCCGGTGGCATCATCACCATGGTGATCATCTGCGCCATCATTTTGCTGGTTATCCCGCTGATTGTTTTCCTTGAGCGCGGCCAGCGCCGCATCCCGGTCTCCTACGCCAAACGCGTCGTGGGCCGTCGCATGATGGGTGGCCAGACCACCTACCTGCCCATCAAGGTCAACACCGCGGGTGTCGTGCCGATCATCTTCGCTTCGGCGCTGCTGTACTTCCCGGCTCAGATTGCCGTGTTCTTCCCCGGCATCGGCTGGATTCAGGCAGTTGCCTCTGCGCTTTCGACCGGTTGGCTCAACTGGGTGCTTAACGTTGTCCTCATCGTGTTCTTCGCGTACTTCTACACCTCCATGGTGTTCAACCCCGATGACACGGCCGATAACCTTAAGAAGCAGGGCGGCTTTATTCCGGGCGTCCGTCCGGGTAGGGCTACCGCGGCCTACATCAAGAACGCGCTCAACAAGATCACGCTTCCCAGCGCTGTCTTTTTGGCGCTCATCGCCATCGTGCCTTCGATCATCTTCTCCTTCACAGGTAACCATCTGATCCAGGCATTTGGCGGCACGTCCATCCTCATCATGGTCGGCGTCGTGCTCGACACGGTCGATAAGCTCGAAGGCCAGATCAAGATGTATGATTACGATGGATTCTTTAAATAGGCTAGAGGAGGATTGCTCATGAACCTCGTATTGCTCGGAGCTCCGGGTGCCGGTAAGGGCACCGTCGCACAGGAGCTCGTCGCCGAGTTTGGCGTCGCCCATATTTCCACGGGCGACCTGCTGCGTGCTGCCGTCAAGAGTGGCACCGAGCTTGGTATTCAGGCTAAGAAGTACATGGACGCTGGCGAGCTCGTTCCCGACCAGCTCGTGATCGACCTTGTCAAGGAGCGCCTTGCCGCCGATGACGCCCAGCAGGGCTTCATCCTCGACGGCTTCCCGCGCAACACCGCCCAGGCTGTGACGCTCGATTCCGAGCTCTCCGCCATGGGTCGCGAGATCGACTGCGCCCTTCTGGTCGACGTGGCCCCCGAGGTCATCATCGACCGTCTGTCTTCGCGTCGCACCTGCCGCGCCTGCGGTTACACCGGCACCGCTGCCGATGCTACCTGCCCCAAGTGTGGTGGCGAGATGTATCAGCGCGACGACGACAAGCCCGAGACCATTAAGAACCGTCTCGACGTCTACGAGAAGTCCACGAGCCCGCTCGTTGACTACTATCGTGGCCAGGGTCTGCTCAAGTCGGTCAACGGTGACCAGGCTCGCGAGACCGTGTACGGGGATGTCAAAGAGGCTCTCGGTCTATGATCAAGATTAAGTCTGCAACGCAAATCGAGCAGATGAAGAAGGCAGGAGCGCTATCTAAGATGGCGCTCCGCCACGTTGGAGCCATGGTGCGCCCCGGCGTTTCGACTTTTGAGCTCGATCAGCTCGCGGAGCAGATTATCCGCATGCATGGCGGCACCCCGGCCTTTAAGGGTTATGGCGGGTTCCCGGGGACCATTTGCGCATCGATCAACGATGCCGTGGTCCACGGTATTCCCAACCCCGACATGATCCTGCGCGATGGCGATATCATCTCCATCGATACGGGAGCCGTTGTCGACGGTTGGGTCGGCGATAACGCTTGGACGTTTTTCGTCGGCACCCCCACGCCCGAAGCCAAGGCTTTGTGCGAGGTCACGCGTGATTGCCTTAAGGCTGCCATCGAGCAGGCTGTTCCCGGTAACCATATCGGGGACGTCGGTTATGCCGTTCAGTTCCTCGCCGAGTCTCACGGTTACGGCGTGCTTCGTGATTATGTGGGCCATGGCATTGGCCGCGTGATGCACGAGGACCCCAATGTTCCTAACTATGGAAAGAAGGGGAGGGGCGTTCGCCTCCAGGCCGGCATGGTCATTGCCATCGAGCCGATGGTTACGATGGGTTCCAACCATGTGAGCACGGGCTCCGACGGTTGGATCGTCACGACCAACGATCACCTGCCCGCCGCGCACTACGAGAACACCGTCGCCATTACCAATGACGGTCCGGTGATTCTCACCACGGATGCCCAAGGTGCTTGGTGTTCCTTGCAAGGCGGTGAAATGTAAAAGTCGCCGCCCCCTGATGCCCAACCTCGCCTTTCAATTTCGAAGGCATGACCCCAAGGTCTATGCCTTCTCATTTCAAGGCGATCTTGGGCATCAGGGAACGGCTTTGTTTTACATTTCAAATGTAACAAGTTCCACTTAGTTGTGGAGCCATTACGAAGTTATTACGATGCGTGCATACGTGTTGTAGAATACTCAATCGCTGTCGTTTTCTAGAGAAAGATGATTGCTTGTGAAGAAGGAAGACGCAATTGAGCTCGAGGGTACGGTAAAGGAACCGTTGCCCAACGCCATGTTTAAGGTCGAGCTCGAGAACGGTCATTCGGTTCTGTGCAACATTTCTGGCAAGATCCGAATGAATTACATCCGTATTCTCCCCGGTGACAGGGTTGTCGTGGAGCTTTCCCCGTACGACCTGACCCGCGGCCGCATCACCTATCGCTACAAATAGCGGCACGCATACACGCACTCCATTTCCGACTGCAGGCTTAGCTCAACCTACGGTCGGATTGTGTGTGAAGACCAGCCATAGTTTTAAACGCCTGCGGCTGGGCGAGTAGATAGTAGGGAAGTAGTTTGAGCGCTACCGAAAGGAAGAACGATGAAGGTACGTCCTTCGGTCAAGAAGATGTGCGATAAGTGCAAAATCATTAGGCGCCATGGCAAGGTCCTCGTCATTTGCGAGAACCCCCGTCATAAGCAGCGTCAGGGTTAAGAGAGGAGACTACGTTGGCCCGTATTAATGGTGTCGACCTCCCGCGTGAGAAGCGCGTTGAGATCGGTCTGACCTACATTTACGGCATCGGCCGCACCACTGCGACGAAGATTTGCGTCGAGTGCAACGTTAACGTGGATACGCGCGTTAAGGACCTCACCGAGGATGAGGTTAACGCCATCCGCGATTATATCGATAAGAACCAGATCATGGTTGAGGGCGACCTCCGCCGTGAGCGCAACCAGAACGTCAAGCGCCTTATGGACATCGGCTGCAACCGCGGCCTTCGTCACCGCAAGGGCCTCCCGGTCCGCGGCCAGCGCACCCACACTAACGCTCGTACCCGCAAGGGCCCGAAGCGTCAGATCGGTGCTAAGAAGAAGAAATAAGGAGCGCTAGATAGATGGCTACTGCTAAGAAGAACGTTCGCGCTGCCCGTCTGAAGCGCGCGGACCGTAAGAACATTTCCGTGGGCCAGGCTCACATTCGTTCTACGTTCAACAACACGATCGTTTCGATCACCGATCCCCAGGGCAATGTCATTTCCTGGAAGTCGGCTGGCCAGGTGGGCTTCAAGGGCTCCCGTAAGTCCACGCCGTTCGCTGCCCAGATGGCTGCCGAGGCTGCTGCCAAGCAGGCCATGGAGCACGGTATGAAGAAGGTTTCCGTCTTCGTCAAGGGCCCCGGCTCCGGTCGTGAGACCGCCATCCGCTCCCTCCAGGCTGCTGGCCTCGAGGTCTCGAGCATCCAGGACAAGACCCCCATTCCGCACAACGGCTGCCGCCCCAAGAAGCGTCGCCGCGTGTAACTGAAAGGATCGTATCAATATGGCAATCGACAGGACTCCTGTTCTTAAGCGCTGCCGTCAGCTCGGGATCGATCCCGCTGAGCTCGGTTACAGCAGCAAGAAGGAATCTATCCGTCAGCCCAAGCGCCGTCGCAAGGAATCTGAGTACGGCATGCAGCTGCGCGAGAAGCAGAAGGTCAAGTTCATCTATGGCGTTCTGGAGAAGCAGTTCCACGGCTACTTCAACAAGGCCCGTAAGATGAACGGCGTCACCGGTGAGAACCTCATGATCATCCTTGAGTCTCGCCTCGACAACGTCGTCTTCCGTCTTGGCTTCGCCCGCACCCGCAAAGAGGCTCGTCAGTCCGTCCGTCACGGTCACTTCACCGTGAACGGCAAGCGCGTGGACATCCCGTCCTACCGCGTCAAGGCCGGCGACGTCGTCGCTGTCGGCGAGAAGTTCCGTGACCTCCTCCCCATCAAGGAGGCTCTGATTTCCTCCGAGCGCTTTGAGGTCCCTGGCTGGCTCGAGGTCGATATCGAGAAGCTGTCTGGTAACGTGCTCGCTCTGCCGACGCGTGAGCAGATCAGCGGTGATATCAACGAGCAGCTCATCGTCGAGCTCTACTCTAAGTAGTCCATCCGGGCTGCTGAGGCTGGAGGTAATACATGTCAGAATTCATTAGGCCTCAGGTTCAGGTCGAAGAGATCAACGAGACGTCTGCTCGTGTCTCCGTCGAGCCGCTCGAGCGTGGCTACGGCGATACGCTGGGTAACTCCCTTCGTCGCGTTCTTCTGTCCTCGCTCGAGGGTGCCGCCGTCGAGGCTATTCAGATCGATGGCGCGCAGCACGAGTTCATGACCATCCCTAACATGGTCGAGGATGTCACCGACATCGTCCTGAATGTCAAGGGTCTTGTCTTCAGGGCTCTCGGCACGACCGACGAGGCGACCGCCACCATCTCGGTTGACGGCCCCTGCGAGGTCACCGGTGCGGACTTCTTTATTCCGTCCGAGTTTGAGCTGGTCAACCCCGAGCAGCACATCGCAACGCTCACCGAGGGTGGCCATCTCACCATGAGCATGCGCATCGGCTATGGCCGCGGCTATGTTTCTGGCGAGGCCAACAAGCGCGACAACGATCCCATCGGTGTGATCCACGTCGACTCGCTGTACTCGCCGGTTTCCCGTTGCGCCAAGCTCGTTGAGGCTTGCCGTGTCGGTCAGCACACCGACTACGACCGCCTTGTCCTCGAGATCGAGACCAACGGCTCCATCGCCCCGCGCGACGCCGTGGTCCAGGCTGCCAATATCATCAACCAGCATATGGCCGCCTTTATGAACCTTGCCGAGACCCCCGAGGTCGAGGAGGAGGCTTCGATCTTCGCTCCCGAGGTCACCAACGACAACGCCGAGCTGGACAAGCAGATCGAGGATCTGGACCTTTCCGTCCGTTCCTACAACTGCCTTAAGCGCGCCAGCATTCACTCGGTCCGTCAGCTCGTTGAGTTCTCGGAGAACGATCTGCTCAACATCCGTAACTTCGGTGTTAAGTCGATCGAGGAAGTGAAGGACAAGCTTGAGTCCATGGGCCTGAGCCTGAAGGCTTAATGCTTCGCATATTTGAGGAGAAACTAGACCATGCGTCACAACGTTAAGAAGGGCCTGAAGCTCGGCACCGATGCGAGCCACACCAAGGCCATGAAGAAGAGCCTTGCTAAGGCCCTCTTCGAGAACGACCGCATCAAGACCACCGAGACCCGCGCTAAGGCGCTGCGTTCGGTCGTCGACCCGATCATCACTTGGGCCAAGAAGGGCGACCTGCACTCTCGTCGTCTGGCTATCGCCAAGCTCGGCGATAAGCAGCTCGTTGCCGAGATCTTCGACAAGGCTGCCCAGGGTATGTGGCAGGACCGCAACGGCGGTTACACCCGCATCATGAAGCTCGGTAACCGCAAGGGCGACAACGCTCCCATCGTTATCATGGAGCTCGTCACCGAGCCTTGCACGCCTAAGGCTAAGAAGGCTGCTCCGGCCCCCAAGAAGGCCGCTGCTCCCAAGAAGGTCGAGGCTGCCGAGGAGGCTCCTGCTGAGGAGACCGCTGAGTAGACAATCCGTCTGCATAGGCTATATTCGAGGGGTACGTTCGCGTACCCCTCTTTTTTTGTCGAAATGCCATTGCCTGTTTGTTGGGAGCGTCCATGACCGCGCCGTCTGATTTCAATTCGATTCCCGAGCTCGATGCCACGCTCGTTTTCCGCGTGGCCTACGATGGCTCGTCCTACAGCGGCTTTGCCGAGCAGCCCGGTCAGACGACGGTTGCGGGCGAGCTGCGCCGCGCTATCGAGACGCTCCTGCGCCGTCCGATCGACCTGACGTGCGCGGGGCGTACCGATGCCGGCGTACATGCCGTGGCTCAGTACATCAGCGTGCCCGTAACGGACGCTGAGCTCGCCTTGACGCGCCGTAGGTGGCTGCGGGCTATGGATGCCCTGCTGCCCAAAGATATCGCCATAAACGAGGTCTACAAGGCCCGTAAAGGCTTTTCTGCACGCTTTGATGCGCGTTCACGTACATATACGTACCGTATTGCCGATCGCGACGCGCGTCCCGTGCTCTCACGGGGTGCCGTGTGGTGGCATCGCTATCCCTTGGACGTCGAGGCCATGTCTGCGGCCTGTCCCGCGCTTTTGGGTGAGCAGGACTTTAAGAGCTTTTGCAAGGTTGCCTCGGCCGTTGGCAAGCCCACGCATCGCTGCGTGATGCGTGCCGAGTTTGGCCATGAGGTTGCGTTTGGCGAGGACATCCTGACGTTTACCATCGAGGGCAATGCGTTTCTGCATTCGATGGTCCGCACGATCGTGGGCACGCTTGTCGAGATTGGCATGCATCGCCGTGAACCCGAGTGGATGCGCGAGGTCATCGATGCTTGCGACCGTACCGCTGCGGGCCCCACGGCTCCTGCCTGCGGCCTTACGTTTATGGGCGTGGATTACGATCCCGCCGAGCTTGTCGTGCTCGACTAGGGGAGGGCTCGACGCGTCGTGCGTCGACACCTGTCATCTGTGGGCTGCGCGTGTGCAACATCTGTTCTTGACGTGCAATACAACCGGTGTCTCATTGCTTTTATTGCCGGGGTGTACCATGAACCACGGTTTGATTCATTGCTGTCGAGAGGACGGATAACTTGGTTCGACGTGGCTCGCATCCGCGACTTTCGGTGATCCTTGTGGTAGAAGGTTCGCCCAGCTATGCGATGCGTGCGCTCGAGAGTATCCAGAACCAAGACCTCTACGATTTGCAGATTGTCGTTGTCTGCCGCGATGCTGCGCCCGGTGTGCGCCATTCGCTTCAAGTTGCCGCCGACAGGGACATCCATATTGATTTGATTGACGTCGAGGACGCGAAGCGCGGCGCTTGTCTTCGTGCCGGTTTTGCTGCCTCGCGCGGCTCTCAAATCATCGCCATGAACGCCGATGAGTGGTTTGCTCCGCAGTCTCTTTCCAAGATGGTCGATATCGCGTGCGATACTGCGGCAGACATAGTGCTCCCCACGGTGTCGCTCGACCGCTATGATGCACATCGAGAGCGCCATTCGCGCGTCTTGGATGCTGCTCATATTTCCATTGATAGCAAATCTTCGATGGTGGCCGGGCTGCCTCAGTTGATTTTAGGCGGCCTAGTCGTTCAGACCTCTGGCGTGATGTACAGCCGCTCGCTGTTTGAGGCATGCTTTTTGTGCGACAAGGTGTTTCGCACAGTTGGGTTTATGGCATACGCGCTTTCGCAGACACGATGCGTGTCCGGCTGCGGCGACGCTTGTTTCCACGCGGTGGCACCTAAGCTTACAGATGCCTTTGATCCCACCATGTATGCCAGGATATCCGATGACACTCGAGCGCTCGACGAGCTTGCGGACTCACTCTCGGAAGCAGATAGCGGTGGTCGGCTCAAGCTGGCAAGCCAAAAGTTCTACTTTGCCGGACTGGTCGCCTGCATCGAGAATTTGTGTCTGAGCCCGCATGGGGTGTCGTCAATCGAGCGTTCCGCCCGCATGCGTGATATGCTCGAAGCGCCTCGAACCCGTCAGATGGTCGCTGCGCTCAAGGACAACCATCGGGGACTCGGTCTGTTGTTTGGGCCGATCGCCAGTGCCAAGCCCACGCGCTGCGTGATGTGCACGCATCTGGCAGCTTTTCTTAACCGGACGGGCGCAAAAACCGCCTAAACGGCTCATTTCGAAACAAATTTGCATAGAATTGTTTCGAAATGCGTTCTTATACACAAAAGCCTTCAAATAGCGTTAAACTATTCAATCACTGATTGATTGTCTCCGCCATCTTTTGGAGTGAGGGTTTGTATGGCTAAAAAACGCAATGGGCGCCAGGATGCCATTAGAGATATTGTGCGCAATAAGGACGTCCGCACGCAGCGCGTGCTGGTCGATGAGCTCCGCGCTATGGGCTTTGATTGCACGCAGGCGACTGTCTCTCGCGATATTGCCGATATGGGGCTGCGTAAGCTCCCTGAGGGCATCTATGTTCTGGCAGAGGACCTGCACCTGCAGCGTATGGTTTCCGAGCTCGTAACGGGCGTTCTGCGTACCGATAATCTGGTTATGATCAAGGCTCAACCTGGCACGGCTTCCGGCATCGCCGCCGCCGTTGATGCGGCAGAGTTGCCCGATGTGCTTGGCTCGCTTGCCGGCAACGATACGATTTTGGTTATTGCCCAGACGGCCGAGGACGGCGAGCGTCTTGAGGCGCTAATCAATAAGCTGAGCAATTCTCGCAAGTAGGCGTGCGGGTCGAGCGCTCGGCACTGCGCGCGCTGACATAGTGGCTTGTAAGGGGTATCGACGTTGGTCGGTACCCCCTTTTTGTTTGCCGGTATAAAGACCGCCCAACAGGTCGCTTCAAACTAAAAGGCCCCCGAGCAGTTCAATAGGCTGCTCGGGGGCCTTGTTGCTTATGGCCGGATGATTTCTAGCCGACCGTATCGTCAGGCGTGGGCGAGGGGTCGGGAGTGGGCGTAGGCGTAGGCGTAGGCGTAGGCGTGCCGCCATCGCCGCCGGTC
>CAJMRR010000035.1 GCA_905215835.1 uncultured bacterium
CCGAGCTGGACCGCCAGCTGCTGCGGGTGCTGAGGATGAAGCCGCGTCGTACGGCTTCGGGCGTGGCGACCATTACCGTTATCACCAAGCCCTGGCCGTGCTCGGGCGATTGCCTGTTTTGCCCCAACGATCTGCGCATGCCTAAAAGCTATCTGCATGCCGAGCCGGCGTGTGCCCGTGCGGAGCAAAACTGCTTTGACCCGTATCTGCAGGTGAGTGCCCGTTTGACGGCGCTTTCGCAGATGGGGCATGCGACCGATAAGATTGAGCTCATTGTGCTCGGCGGTACCTGGAGCGACTATCCGCAAGGGTATCAGGCGTGGTTTATGTCGGAGCTCTTCCGCGCGCTCAATGACGATGCCGTGGCTGGTGTGGCGGCTAACCCCATGTTGGCGCGTCCGGGCATCAGCCGTGCCGAGGCGGGGCGCCTGCTCGATGACGCGCCCGCCGATGCGCTGCCGCCGGTGGTGGCGGAGCGTCGCGAGCGCTATCGGGCTGCCGGTATTGCGACCGACGAGGCTGAGCTTGCTGCCGGCGTTGCCGACGAGCAGGGGCGTGTGGATGCTTTCGTTGGTGGCTATAACCGCGCAGTGCGTCGTCTGTACGGCCCCGGTACGCCATGGGGCGAGGCTGCCGAGTGGCAGACGGCAACGATGGAGGAGCTCGAGCGTCAGCAGCGCATCAACGAGACAGCGAAGCATCGCGTGGTGGGGCTCGTTATCGAGACGCGCCCCGATGCCGTAACGCCGCAGGCCCTCACGCTCATCCGCCGCCTGGGTTGCACCAAGATTCAGATGGGCATCCAAAGCCTTGACCAGCACCTGCTCGACATCAACGAGCGTCGTATTTCGGTGGCTCAGATCGAGCGGGCGTTTTCGCTTGCGCGCCTATTTGGCTTTAAGATCCACGCGCACTTTATGCTCAATTTGCTGGGTGCTACGCCCGAGGGGGATAAGCGCGACTACGAGCGCTTTATGACCGAAGGGGCCTTTATGCCCGACGAGGTCAAGGTTTACCCGTGCGCGCTCATCGAGGGTTCGCGCCTGGTGGGCTGTTATGAGCGTGGCGAGTGGCGCCCCTATACCGAGGAGGAGCTGCTCGACGTGCTGGCCGATGACATCGTGGTGACGCCGGCGTTCTGCCGCATCAGCCGCATGATTCGCGACTTTAGCTCCGACGACATCATGGTGGGCAACAAGAAGCCCAACCTGCGTCAGCTCGTCGAAAACCGCTTGGCGGCTCGTGGGGAAGGCGCGACGGTGCGCGAGATCCGCTATCGCGAGATCAGCACGGCGGGTGCCGACTTGGATGAGCTGACCCTTGACGAGGAGGTGGCGTACGAGACGCCGGTGACGCACGAGCGCTTTTTGCAGTGGGTGACGCCGCAGGGCAAGATCGCGGGCTTTTTGCGGTTGTCGCTGCCCGACCATTCGTTTGTTGCCGCGCATGCGGACGAGTTGCTGACGACGCCGGATGAGGCGATGATTCGCGAGGTGCACGTGTATGGCATGGCGGCGCGCGTGGGGGATCAAGGCCAGGCAGCCCAGCACCATGGATTGGGACGGTCGCTGGTGGAGCGTGCGTGCCATATTGCTCGGGACGCGGGCTATGCGCGCATCAACGTGATCAGCGCGATTGGTACGCGCGAGTACTATCGCCATTTGGGTTTTTACGACCACGGACTCTATCTGCAAAAGGAGCTCTAGATGAACAAGTCGAGTGTTTCTGCCGGCGTCGTTGCCGGCGTTGCTCTGGGAGCCGCGGCGCTGGGTGCGGCCGCCGTCGCTGTTCGTGCTGCCTGTCTGCAGGTTGCGCGAACCCGCAATGGGTTGGCGCGTGTGAAGCGCGTGCACGATGAGGGCGGCGATGAGATTCGCGTGTTGGTGCAAGGTGGCGTCTACCAAAGCGCAAGCTACGTTGGCGAGCGTTGGGCGGAGCCCGTCTTTACGTACTATCGTGCGTTTGACGACGTGTTTGAGGCCGAGGATGCGATGCGCGACGCTTACGGTCACGGTATCAACCGCATGCTTATGCTGGGCGGCGGCGGGTTTGCCTACCCTAAGTTCGCGCTGATGTCGCACGAGGGCTTGCGCATGGACGTCATCGAGTATGACGGAGAGATTACGCGCCTGGCGCGTCGCTGGTTCTACCTAGACGAGCTGGAGCGCGCGGTGGGCGATCGCCTGCGAGTGATTACCGCTGAGGCGCGTTCGTATCTGGGCGTGACGAGCGTGGGGCATCGTCGCTACGACGTGATCGTGAGCGATTGCTTTGGCGGTGCCGAACCCGTACGCGAGCTGGCAACGGTTGAGGCGTTGCGTTTAGTGCGGGGCAGCTTGAACCCGGGCGGCATCTACGTTGCCAATATCGTGGGCGCAAACGAGGGGAGCGACGTGACGTTCCTGCGCGATTGCGCCGCCACGGCACTCGAGGTATTCGCCCACGCCTGGGTGGTCCCCTGTGGCGATGCGGAGTTCGGCGGCGAGGAAAACTACCTGCTCATCGCCAGCGACGGTGACTATGTCTTTGCCGAAGCCGTGCCCTTCGACGCCGACTTCCTCGGCACCGCCCTTCACGACAAGTAAGTCTCCCCGTCCCAAAAAGACTGGTCTTAGGCGTGGTCGCGCCAGCTGAGGACGCGCTGCTTCATGCCCTCTATGTCGAGCACGCCTTCGGCAAAGCCCTTGCGCACGAGCTCTTCGGGAACAAACTCGTCGTAGCGGTCAAAGTAAGGCACCTCGCCAGGATAGACGAGCTCGATGGGATCGAAGTCTTTCTCGGCCTCGGCGGCGAGTACCTCAAAGAACGTCTCCTCGTCGGCCTTCATCTTAAACTGCATAAAGTACGGGCGTGACGGGTCGAGTCCGCGAAGGCCCAGCTCCGCGGCACACTTAATCTTGAGCATGCGCTCGAGTGCCAAAAAGGCGTAGCTGCCCAGCCAGGGGAAGAGCACCCAGGTGTCGCCACCCAGGTTGATGAGTGGCTTAGTTCCCGCACCCGAAAGCTCAGCAGTATGACGAGCCTGCGCCAGACGGGCCCGTGCGTTACCCATAAGGTACGGATATGCCGCGTGCTCGTTGAGCGCCTTGCGCATACGTTCGAGTACGTGTGTATTGATATCACCAGGGCAGTCGCCAAAATAGGCCGGCACGCGACCTTTTACCTGCGTGGCAAAGACGGTATGACGCTTCCAATCCACTTCCTCGACAATCCAGCAATGGCCTGCGATGGCGATGCGCTCACCGGGCGGTGGCGGATTGACGATTGTGCCCAGCTCGGCCGACTCGCTGCGAACGGTGAACTCCTCGTTTTCCTGGAACACGGCGTAGAACTTAAAGTTGTTGATGATGCGCTCGCCCGCGAGGCCCACGATAAGCCCACCACCTTCGGTGACCTGGATATGATCGATCTTGATGAGGTGACGCAGCAGCACGCGATAGTCATCGGTCGAGACGCGGTGGAAGTAGCTGAGCGTGAGCACGCGCTGAGCAAGTTCCGCCGGCGTGAGCTCTCCGGTGCTGGCGAGGGTCGACATGGTTTGGTGATAGAGCAGACTGTAGGGGAGTCGATCGAGCTCAGGCGGCTCGACCCACTTTTCCTCGCGATAGAGTTGTACGAGCGCGATGCCTTGCAGGAGCTTCCACGGGATGGTCTCGGGCATCATCGTGCGCGGCTCGGGCTCTTCCTCGCGCATGACGAACCACATCTCGGGCGGAAGATCGCGGCGCCCCGTGCGGCCCATTCGCTGCAAAAAAGAGCTGACGGTAAACGGCGCGTCGATCTGAAACGCACGCTCCAGACGGCCGATATCGATACCGAGTTCCAGCGTAGAGGTGGTGACGGTTGTCTGTGCCTGCTCTTCATCGCGCATGAGTTCTTCGGTCGTCTCGCGTAGTGATGCCGAAAGATTGCCATGGTGGATGAGAAAACGGTCGGGCTCGTGTCGACTTTCGCAGTAGCTGCGCAGCATGGAGCACACGGCCTCTGCCTCCTCGCGCGAGTTGGCAAAGACCAGGCACTTGCGGCCGCGCGTATGCTCAAAGATATAGCCCATACCGGGGTCGGCGTTGTCGGGCGCCGTGTCGGTGGGGTTGAGAAGTGCCTGCTCGGTTGCTCGGGGGATGTCGACTTCGCCCTCGGGGGCCGAGGAAGTGCGACGGTCTTTGGGAGCGGCCTTGCCCCGCGCCTGCTCGCGACGTTGACGGCGCTCCTCTTGTGCGAGTTGTCCGCTGTGGCGCATGTCTTGGGCGCCGGCGGGCAGTGCCGCGGATGCTGCCGCCTCGATGCGCTCGCACGCAAGCACTTCGGCCTCTTGAGGACCCGTGCTCTCGAATCCTCGTTGCTGAGCCTGGGGGCCAGAGTTGTAGAAGTGCTCCATGGAGATGCGCCACACGCGGCGCGGTTCCTCAAAGCGGGGGATAACGCAGTCGCGCCCCGTTCCCTGTGAGAGAAAAGCGCCCGTGCGCTCGGGGTCGCCGATGGTAGCCGAAAGACCAATGCGGCGAGGTTGCACGCCGGCCATGCGCGAGAGTCGCTCGATAAGGCAGAGCGTCTGACCGCCGCGGTCGCCGCGCATGAGCGAATGAACCTCGTCGATAACCACATAGCGCAGGTCGCAAAACATACGAGGGATTGCCATGTGCTTATGGATCAGGAGCGCCTCGAGCGACTCGGGCGTAATCTGCAAGATACCGCTCGGTTTTTTGATGAGCTTAGCCTTGTGCGACTGCGAGACATCGCCATGCCAGTGCCAGACGGGGATGTCGGCCTCTTCGCAGAGGTCGTTGAGGCGGACGAATTGGTCGTTGATGAGCGCCTTGAGGGGGCCAATGTAGAGGGCGCCCACGCTTGCGGGCGGCCTCTCCCAAAACTCGGTCAGGATGGGAAAGAAGGCTGCCTCGGTTTTGCCGGAAGCTGTGGATGCCGTCAGGAGTACATTGTCTTGTGTGTTAAAGATGGCATCTGCCGCCGCAACCTGGATAGAGCGCAGGCTCTCCCAATCGTGGGAGTAGATGAAGTCTTGGATAAACGGGGCGTAGCGGTCAAAGGCGTTCACGGGGCCTCCTTTCAAAAACGAATCTCTCAACGCGGTGGGCAGTGGCTTGCTGCATTACTGCCTCGACGTTTGCCCAGATAAAACCTGCCAAAATAAACCTGTCTCTTTTTGGCAGGCTAGATGGTGAATTCGGCGAAGTTGCGATCGTCGTCTGCGGTGCCAGTGTCGTCTGTTGCGCCTGCCGGTGCCAGCGCGTCGCCACCGACGCTTTGCAGCAACTCGGCCACGTTAGCATCGGGATTTTGACACAGGATATCGAGCAGCTCGATAAAGTCGCGGATGACCTCGCGGGGCGTCAGATGCGTGTCGGCCCCCACGCGGCCAAACTCAATCTTGAGGAAGTCCACCAAGTCGTTCTCGGTAAGCGTGGGCGTCCAGCCAAAGTAGCCGGCATGAATCTGCATAAGCTTTTCGATGAGCACCAGCAGCTCCTCGTAGGTGAGCGGCTGCAGGCGGATGATGGGCGCGAGCATGTCTTTGAGGTCATCGCGCGCAAAACGGCCCTGAGCGAGACGGCTCCGAAGGGCCTCGTAGGAAAAGACGCCGCGGCGGCGGTCTTCGATGGAGGTTGGCGTGCCGCCCATAATCATGCCCAGGTACTGCGCCTTGCCCTGGAGCGTGTCGTTGTACATGGTCAGGATCTTCTCGTAGTTGTACTGGCGCGTGATAGCGTTGGGAATCTTATACAGATTCACGAGCTCGTCGATGAGCACCAACATACCCTTGTAGCCGCTGCAGACCAAAAAACGCGCGATGAGCTTAACGTAGTCGTACCAGTCGTCGTCGCTGATGATGGTCGAGGAGCCCAGCTCGGCGCGAGCCTCGCTCTTGGTGCGGTATTCGCCGCGGATCCATTTGGTCACGCGGCTCATGGCCTCTTCGTCGCTTTCGGATACAGCCGTGCGATAGCGTCGGAGCATGCGGGCGAAGTCGAAGCCGTGGACCATCTCCTCGAGCGGGGCCAGCTGGGCATTGACGACCGACTCGTCGACGTCGGCACACGAGGCGACCCAGCGATCCAGAATAAGGTTGAGCGCACCGCCCTCGGGGCGCGTTTTGGTCGATATATTGCGGATGAGCTCGCGGTAGGTGGCAAGGCCCTGTCCCTGACCGCCCTGCAGGCGGCGCTCGGGCGACAGGTCGGCATCGGCGACGACGAATCCCTCGCCCATGGCGTGCGTGCGGATGGTCTGGAGCAAAAAGCTCTTGCCGGCGCCGTAACGACCGACCAGAAAGCGGAAGCTTGCGCCGCCGTCGGCGATGAGACTCAGGTCGGTGAGCAGGGCGCGGATCTCGACCTCGCGCCCTACGGTGATGTAGGGAAGGCCGATGCGCGGGACCACGCCGCCCTTGAGCGAGTTGAGAATGACGGCAGCGACGCGCTTGGGCACGCGGGGTGCTGCGGATGCGGTATCACTCATGGTCTAGGTATCCTCTCACGTCTGCTTCGTAGTCCTCGATAATCTGCGGTCCTGCCGCTCCAAACTCGATAACGGTGTCGCCCACCAGGTCAAAGAGTGCCTCGTTGATGCTGTCGACGAGCATATCCTCGCTCTGGCCCGATTGCGCTACCGCCGATTCCGCCTGTACTGCGTTGTGCTCGAGCAGCGCGCGGAGATAGGCGTCTGCGGCGGGCGCGAGTTCGTTCGTTGCGTCAGCGGGCGCAGCGGCTGCGAACGTTGACGTTGACGCGAGAAGCGGTGCCACGACACCAAACTGTTCGGTGGATATGGTCGGCCCGTCGGTCAAGTCCTGCCGAATGGGTGTCACGACCGCCTCGACAATCGCGTCGGCTACGGGCTCGGCTTCCGGTTGCCCTGAGCCCGCTGCCTCGGCTTCCACAGGTGCGCCGTCCTCGCGCTCTTCATCGATCAAAAGCGCTTCGCGCGTTTGCGCAGCGGCGCTCCGAATGTGCCCCAGCTGACTCAGATCGATATCGATCTTGACGGGCTGGTGTGCGGCGTCCCACGAAAGCCATGCCACAATCTCGTCATCGATAATCTTGGCCAGATATTTGGGGACCTTTTCTTCCTTAAGGGGATGGGCGGGGTCCAGCGCCAGGCGCAGGCGTTGGTCGCAGGCGCGCATCATTTCACCGAGCTTGCTGCTCTTTTGCCTGCTGCCATGGATACGCATGCATTCCCAAAAGCCGTTTTGGCAACGGTAGATATGGATGGGATCCAGGCGGTATTCGCAGTCCTCGTGGCGCTCGGGCGCAAAGAATACGGCTGAGGCAAACATGGTGTAGGGCATGGCCGTCTCCTCCCCAAATAAACTCGCCACGATGCCGGTCTTTCGGTGCGTGTCATAGTAGCGCGCCATGCGGACATACACGGCGCATGCCACGTGGCGCAGATCGCGGTGGTGGCTGCGGTCGAGCCGCGAGTTACTTAGGTTGTACGTGGAGAGGGCGTTGATGGCGGCCATGAGTCGCTCCTCGCGCACCTCATCGGGCGGAAGGGGGAGCGTGGGCTCGGAGGTTTTGCGACGCTTGGGGGTCTGGCCGGACGGTGCCGGTGCTGGTACAAGGTCTCGTGCCGCGCGCCGCAGCTCGATAAGGGCGTTGTCGAACATGACGGTTTTAGAATCACGAAGCAGCTTGGGGTCGAGCCCGTGGAACACGGCGTAGTCCTGCAACCACACGCGTGCAAACCGGTCGATGCCGGGCTCGAAGGCGCGGTAGGCATCCCAAAAGGCCTTGATCTTGTTAAAACCATCGAGCGGGTTATTTACGCCAATGCCGCAAATCAGCTCATAGAGATACAGAAAGGCAAAGGACGTAGACGTTTCCTCGACGGTTCCGCGGCGCACTTGGGCACGCCAGGTAAAGTAGCCGCGCAACTGCCGGTCGCTCATGGCGTTGTAGGTGGGAAAGTACGACTTAAAGGTGCCGTTGTAGGGACAGTCGTCCTCAAAGTCGGCCATCAGCAGGCCCTGGCGGTAGAAAAGCTCGGCTTCCGAAAGCCAGCGACCTGCGCCGCCTTTGGGGTCATCCTGCCAGCGCGATATCTCGCGCATTTTACGGTATTGGTCGGGGAGGAAATTCTGCATCTGTCGGCCGGTTTTGAGAATCGGCTCGTCTGCGTAGACTTCATGTGAGAAGCGGGCAGACTGATGGGTTCGGGCCTCGGCCATAATGCGCTCGATGAGCATCTTGATGTCCTGGTCGGCCACCGCTCCTCCTCTCGAACGCAGCTACGGTGACCTCATATCATAGCACAGCATCAAACAGATGTTCGAGATACCGCTGCGTTGATAGATTTAGAACAGGAGGGCGTAGATGACGGCGATGACGACGGAGGGAAGCATATTGGCCGTGCGGAAGGTCTGAGGACGGATGAGGTTGACGCCGACGCAGAAGATGAGCATGGAGCCTACGAGCGAAAGGCTGTTGAGGGCTGTTGTGGTCATGATGGGGGAGAGCGCGCCGGCAAACAACGTGATCGTCCCCTGGAACACGGCTACGGGCAGGGCCGAGAAGATGCAGCCGCGTCCGAGCGACGCCGTCATGGTGCAGACGATGATGCAGTCCAGCGCTCCCTTGAGGGCGAGCGTTGACCAGTCGCCGAGCAGGCCGTCTTGGATTGATCCCACGATAGCCATGGCGCCGATACACACGGTGAGTGAAGTCGAGACAAAAGCGTTGGTGAACTCGTTATCGCCCTCACTGCCGGTCTTGCGCTTGAGCCATTCGCCAAGGTTCTCGATGGCGGCTTCCAAGTTGACGGCCTCGCCGATGAGCGAACCGAGCGCAAATGAGACAATGAGCATGGTGGTGCCGGTGGTCGCTAGCGCCTTCCCGTCGATAAGGAGCATCTTTTGCATGGTGCCGCCAAGGCCGATAAACAGGACGCACAGCCCCGATGCTTTCATGAGCGTGTCTTGGATGCGCGGTGTAATGAAGCGGCCGCCCGCTAATCCCAAAAGACCGCCCGCAACTAAAAGCACAACGTTGATGATTGTTCCCAAGCCCGGCATGAGCCCTCCTGTATTGATGCCAACGTGGCAATCGTAGCAGAACGAAATGCGAGGCACATCGCGACCCATCTAATACGTTATATAAGTGGTATTAGGAATGATGCGCAGCATTTAAGCCTCAGGTGGTTGTCGGGACATAGGGATAGTAGTCAAAGCGCAGCGTCATAAGCCGCTGTGGGGATTCAATAGCCGCGGCGATGATATTGGCATCGCGGGCACGATCAAACCCTTCGAGTTCGATCTGATACGAGACGTCTTGCATAATGTCCAGACGTCGCCAGGTTAGGAGTGTGTCACCATCGAATTCCAAGGTCTTGCCTCCGTCTGGAGCAACGGCGTATAGACGCAGCTTGGCGGTGGTTGCGGGGTCGACAACCGTGACCTTTTTAATTTCGTTTCGAGTATTCTTGGCGCCCAACAAGGTGAGCAGTGTTGGGGCCACGACCTCGCCCGATGGCAAAAAGACGACTTCGATGGATTCAGGAAATGCGATGATGGCTGACTTGCGGACGGGCTGATTGGCGGCGGCAACTTCGATGTTCGCAGCGTCGATGACCTCTGCGTGGTCGAGCGCGGCAAGCACGCAGCAGTTACCTTCATCGATCTCTTGAGGATCAGCAAGCCCCAGACTGTCCGCGAGCTCGGTATCGTTTGGATCGGTAGCGGGCTCATTCGGTGCTTCGAAAGAAGCTGGGACGCTGTTTGTCGGCGGCGGCGTGTCGCCCGCACCTGCTTCTTTGTCCGCGCTCTCTTCTTGTATGGTTGCGTTGATGGGCTCGTCGTTTGAGGGGAGCGTCTTGGCGTCAAGCGCGGAGGGGAGAATTCCGATGGCTCCGGATCCGCTCCACTCCATTTCGAGAAGCGCCGGGTCGGCAAGAATGCGTTGCCTGCTTTGCGCGTGGGCATCGATTTCAATAGGGCCTGCCTCTATCCCTCGTGTAAGGCTGAGTGATCCGGCTGGCTTCTCGAAATGAGCGTCTGTGTCTTTGGTGCTGACGGCGTAGAACAGCAGGGACGCTTCTCCCGCCGCGATGGCATCGGTGTCGGCTTTGGTCAGCCGCAACGATGCCGTGAATGAGAGGGTGGGCTGCGTGTCGTCTGCATTCGCGGCGGCGCAGCCCAGACATATACCGCCTCCTTTCTCAAAAAACGTACCGTCGAAGGCGACCTTCGTTCCGTTCGCCGAGTCATCGATCGAAGCGATGTCGATGCGCAGCTCTAAATTGCATGGATCGCCATCTGCGTCGAGCACAACCGAGCGCCACGTGCAGACGGCGTACCCCGCCTGGGAGCCGTTTGCCTTGTTCGAACGATTGATATCCACGACTATCGAACCGTCCGTATTACGACGAAGGCATCCCGAGGTCGAGATTGCAGCCTGTGCGATCGAAAAACGCTTGCACGCAATGGCGCTCGACGGATTTGGTGCGGAGCTTAGGGCTGCTGGTAAGGAGTCTGCCATGACGGGAGTCGCCCAAGCGGCGACAGGCGTTCCGGTTGCGAGCGCGCCGCAGAGTGCGACGACGGGCAAAAGGTTCTTCGATGCCATGGGGTCTCCTTAGCTAATTTAGTGCGGCCTGTCCGTGTTTTGTTTCTGGCTGCGTTTGATGTGCAGACCGAGGCCGGCGGTTCCCGCGCCTGCTGCTGTGGCGCCTGCTGCCAAGAGCCATCGTCTGTCGCCTGTCTGCGCCAACGGTTCCTCGCGGTCGCCGCGGTCGAGCTCCGAGAGGTCGACCGTCACTTGCGTGGCGGCCTGCGCCTGTTCTTGCTGGGCAAAGGCCATGGCTGGCCCAAACGCTAGGATGCTGACGGCGGCGGCCAGGGCGACAGCCTTATGCCGTGTGCGCACCGGGCTCGACCGTCCAGGTGATCGTTGCAACCTGATCGCCTTCGCCGGTTACGCGGAAGATGTCGCGCGTGACGCGGGCGACGTTTCCGCTTGTCTTGAGCTTAATTTTGTCCTTGCCGCCGGCAATGCCCTGGTAGCCCATGTCGAAGGCTGCGTTCTTGGAAAGATCGAGGCCCGTCCCCTGCGTTGCGGCGCTGGCGTTCTGGAGTGCGCCGTCGGGGCCGACCTTAAAGTCGATGGAGTTCTGCGCGGTTCCGGCCTTGGCGTCGGCAGCAATGGTCCAGGTGTTCATGGCGTCGATCTTCATGTTGGTGACATGGATGCCGTAGGCCGAATGATTGTCGATGGTGGTCGCGTCTTCTGAGGGGCCCTGAAGCGTGCCGTCAGCCTTGGCGACGAAGGGAATAACCGTCGGAACTTTGAACTCAACGTTGTCGATCTCGGTCCTGACCATTACTTTCGTGGTTCCAACGCGCCCGGCCGCCATAGCTGGCGTCGGGACGGCACCCATTGCGAGCGCGAGCGCGAGCCCTGCGCCCACGACGAGCGCTCTGGCTCCGTTCATGTTCCTGGTGATGTCCATGGTCGTTCCTTTCTATTCGCCGCGGGCCGTCCCCGCGATGATTGGACGAATGCTGGTGAATTGCGTGCGGTGCCGCGTTGGCCGGAAGGCTAGTTCTCGGCTTGCTCAACCCGTACCTTGACACGTGTCGGATTGCCGTGGCTGTCGAGGGTCTTTGCATCGAGTGCCTGGATCTCGATGTACGCCTCGCCTTCTTTGATGTCGCCGGCGGGGCACGTCTCGATTGTCTTGCCGGTCTCGACCACACCGGATTCGTACATGGTCTCATCGTTTTGGATGACGCGGAATCGCTGGGGAAATTTATTGTCTTGGACGTTTTGCACGTTGACGCGCAGCTTGCCGTCCTCCTGCAGCTGAGCGACCGGTGCGACCGAAATCGTCATCATGTTGTCGCGGACGATGGCGTCGAGCTCATCTTGGATTTCCTGGCGCGTTTTGCCCTCGGCCGTCGTAACCGAAGCGCCCGCCTCGGGTACGGGCTGCGACTGCCAAGCGTATAGTCCTACGGCGACAAGGGCACAGACGATGGCCAAGCAGGCAACGATGAGCTTCTTGCGACGACCCAGGCCTGCAAAGTGGGGTGGCTTCTTCGCGCTCATGCGGCATCCTTGGCGGTGTAGATGCGCGCAAAGGTGGACGGATCCGCTCCAAAGAGCATGTGAAGCATCAGGCGGCGTGAGTAGACAAGCTCGTCGAAGTCGGGAGGGAGCTCGATGTCGTGGATATGCGCGATGTGGTGGGCGAGCGCCGAGAACGACTCGGGGTCGCAGATCACATCGGTGGTAACGTGGTAGACCGTCGTATCGGGGAATGCCTCTTCGTCGAAAGGCAGGAGATGGGGATCGTCGTCGACTTCGATGGCGATGCCGTACTGGGGCCAGTAATATGCCATGGGAACCTCCCTGCTTCTGGGGCCAAAACTTCTATCGGTTTTGGCTGTCGATGCCGACGGTATCAGCCGCTACTTGACCAATTGCTGACCAAATGCTTGACGGATTGGTGTCTCCGCAGGTAAAAGGCGGCAAAAAATACTCCAACTTTTTTCGAGTGACAATCGCGCGGTCGGCGACGGCGGGGCCATATGTGTCAAAAGCATCGTCTGCCGAGAAAATCCAGCCGCTCGCCGAATTGCACGAACGTAAAAATCGCCAATTATGGAGACGGTCTCGAACACGTCGACGAAACGATGCGGTAACATCTCCCTGCAAACACTGTAGTTAGCTAAAGGGGGAGTTCGCGTGTCTGCAACCATTAAACCCTTCACCGACGAGTTCGAAGAGTATGGTCGCGATGAGTCTCGCACATCGGGCGAGGCCTCGAGCATCTCGTTTCCGACAACGGAAGACGAGGTCCGCGCCATTTTGGAAAAGCTCCATGCCGAGCGTGTCCCGGTGACGGTTCAGGGCGCCCGGACCGGTCTTGCCGCCGGCGCCGTGCCTCATGGCGGTCACATTCTCAATACTTCCCGTATGAATCGCTACTTGGGCCTTCGCCGCGATGAACAAGGCCAATTTCTGCTGCGCGTGGAGCCGGGCGTTGTGCTCTCGGAGCTGCGCAAGCAGCTGAGCAAGAAGGTGCTGCCGACTGCTGGTTGGGACCAGGCATCGCTTGAGGCCTACGAGGAGTTCCAAGAGGCCCCCGAGCAGTTCTTTCCCACCGATCCCACCGAGGCATCTGCCTGTCTGGGCGGCATGGCGGCATGTAACGCCTCTGGTGCCCGCAGCTACGCCTACGGTCCCATGCGCCCACATATCACGGGACTCCACGTCGCGCTGGCTGATGGCGATTTGCTTGAGCTTCGGCGCGGCGAGGCTTTTGCCCAGGGCCGCCACCTGTCGCTCGTGACGGCAGCGGGCCGTACGCTCGAGCTCGATCTTCCCGGCTATACCATGCCCAAGACAAAAAATGCCTCAGGCTATTTCGTTGCGGACGAAATGGACGCCATCGATCTGTTTATCGGTGCGTGTGGCACAATCGGTGTCATCACCGAACTCGAGATTGCCCTGCAGGTGGCACCCGCGGTCGTTTGGGGTGTGAGCTGCTTTTTCGATAGCGAAGACAAGGCCGTGTCCTTTACCGATTCCGTGCGTCCCGTCCTGTCCCATGCGGCTGCCATCGAGTACTTCGACGCTGGCGCCCTGGATATTCTACGTCGCCAGCGCGAGCAGTCGACGGCGTTTGCCTCGCTGCCGGCGCTCGACAAAGAGGCCAAGGTCTGTGTCTACGTGGAGCTCGACTGCGACGACGAAGTTCAGGCGACTGAGGAGCTGTATCACTTGGGGTGGGTACTGGAGCTTGCGGGCGGCAGCGACGATGCGACATGGGTCGCGCGCACCGAGGTCGATCGCGAGTGCCAGCGGTTCTTCCGCCACGCGGTGCCCGAGAGCGTCAACATGCTTATCGATGAGCGTCGCCGCACGGATCCCACCATCACCAAACTGGGTTCGGACATGTCGGTGCCCAATGCACGCCTTGCCGATGTCGTGGCCCTCTATCGCCGCACACTGGCCGAAAGCGGGCTTGAATCTGCTGCCTGGGGGCACATCGGTAACAACCATCTGCATGTGAACATCCTGCCGCGCGATGCGCAGGACTACCGTCGCGGTGGCGAGCTGTTTGCCCAGTGGGCTGCGGAGGTAACGGCTATGGGCGGTGCCGTTTCTGCCGAGCACGGCGTCGGCAAGATCAAGGCGGGCTTCTTAGAGACGATGTACGGTCACGAGGCCATGGTCGAGTCGGCGCGGCTCAAGCTCCAGCTCGATCCCGACGGGCAGCTGGGTCGCGGCAACCTGTTTTCGGAGAAGCTCTTGGATGAGCTTGTCCAGAAAGGGGGCGCGTGAAGATGAGCGATTTCCATATGGTGGTGTGCGTCAAGGCCGTGCCGGGCAGCACCGAGGTCAAGATGGACCCCAAGACCAATACCATCGTGCGCGATGGCAAGCAGGCGGTCATTAATCCCTTTGATGCGAGCGCTTTGGAATGCGCGCTGGCGCTGAAAGACGACTTTATCGGCTTTGGCATGGATGTGCGCGTGACGGTGGTGTCGATGGGCATCCCCGCGACCGAGTCGCTGCTGCGCGACTGCATCGCCCGCGGTGCCGACGACGCGCTGCTGCTGACCGATCGCGCCTTTGCAGGTGCCGATACCCTGGCGACCACCTATGCCCTCAAGTGCGGCATCGAGGCGCTCGACGAGGACTTCGACCTGCTCATCTGCGGCAAGATGGCGGTGGATGGCGATACGGCCCAGATCGGTCCCGAGCTTGCCGGTGCCTTTGAGATTCCCTGCGTGACCGACGTGAGCTGCGTGCAGAGCGCGGGCTTTACGACGTGTGGCTCGCTGGCGCTCGTTCACGGATGCGATGCCGGCGAGGAGACGGTGTATCTTGAGATGCCGTGCGCGATGACGACTGCCAAGGAGATTGGCCAGTTGCGTATGCCAAGTATTGCCGGTATTCGTGCGGCGGAGGAGGCGGACGCGCGCGTGGTCAGTGCCGCCGACGTGAACGCCGACCCCGCGCGTTGCGGCCTTGCCGGGTCGCCGACACAGGTCGTGCGCTCGTTTGTGCCCGACCGTGACCAAACGTGCGAGACCGTTGAGGGGACGGCGTCCGAGCAGGCGGCAAAGCTTGCCAAGATTATCGAGGGGATGGCATAGATGAGCGGACTGATTATCGATAGCGAAGCCTGTATCGGCTGCGGTCGCTGCGTTCGCGCCTGTGCCTCGGGCG